>CADBWP010000009.1 GCA_902798365.1 uncultured Ruminococcus sp. | reverse complement strand
TCCTCAAAGTTGTTGACGTTCAAAAAGGCGTAGCTTGTGCTTTGAGTATCGGCGCTTTTCCAGTTGGTTTCGTTGCTTCTGCGGTAATACACCCTGTAGCCCGTCGCGCCCGAAACAGCGTCCCAAGCCACGGCAATGCCGTTCCAGCGGTTGTTGACCGTTACCATCGGCTTTTCGTTGGTGATATTGTTAAAGATTATGGTCTTAACGTCTGAATAAGCTCCTCTGCCCAGGCTGAACACGGGCTGCACCTGGAAGCAGTATGCCTTGCCCCTTTGAACGTTGAGGAAGGGATAATATGTGTTTTTGGTGGTAACGCTCGACCATGAATTGCTGTTATAATCCCTGTAATAGATGGTGTAATAGATCGCGCCCGGGAAGTAGTTCCACTCCGCGCGGATTCCGTTCGATTTATTGGAAACCGTCAGCGTAGGCTTGACGTCTCCGTATGGAACCTTGAACGTGATGTTTTTAACGTCGGAATAAACGCCTCCGCCGTTTGGATATACCGCAAAAATCTGGAACGCGTACTTTCTGTTGTTCACGGTGTTGAGCAGAGGATAATATTCGTTAAGGGTTTCGGCATAAGACCAGCCGCTCTGCACCTCGCTCTTGTAATACACGCGGTACTTTACCGCACCGGGTATCTTGTTCCACTCTGCGCGTATGCCGTTAGATTTGTTGGACACGGTAAGGGTCGGCTTAACAACCGTGCTTACCGAGCTGCTTGAAGACCAGCTGCCGCAGTAGCCGCTGTTGGTGCCCTGAACCTGATATGTGTAGGTCACGCCGGGCGTTACATTGTAATCGACATAATATGTGTTGGAGGTGGTAAAATAGTCGTAGCTGCTTTGTCCGGTTTTTTTGCGAGCGATCTTGTAACCCGTCGCGCCGTCGGTTTTGTCCCATGTAAGAGTATTGTTGCCGCCCCTATAGGTAAGTCCGTTTATTGTCGTAGGCTCTATACATACAATATTTACAATATTCGAGGCTCCGCCGTCCTTTCCGTCCGAACTGAGCGAACGCACCTGAAAGGCATATTTTTTACCGGGGGTAACCGGAAGATATTCGCTGTTGTAAAAAAAGAAAACCTCTCTGAAATGCATCCCGCCGAAGCAATTTTCCAGTCTGTGTCTGTACTTTTGTAATAAACACGGTATTCTGCTGCATTTGCAACTTTATTCCAATAAACATTCATACTCTCATAACTGTTAACAACATTGATTGTCGGTGCACCGGGTATGGGAGCCGACGAGGTCGAACCGCCGCCCGAGGAGCCTCCGCCGGAGGAGCCGCCGGAAGCTGCTTCAACCGTTATGTGATAGTAAACATGGTCGGTAGCATAGGCGTCGGAATACACCCCGGGAAGGTACGTTGTTGCGCTTATGTCAACGCTGGCGCTACCCGGACTGATAGCTGTAATGCTTACGGCATCATAAAGCTTTTGCGCTTTAATCACTCCGTTTGTACTCATATGAATGCTCGGAGCTGTATAATAGTTTTTATAAGTATAGTATGCATTAAGACGCTTGCCTTCGCCGACTTTTAGGGTTATGTATTCATGGTAAACCCTGGAGGGATAACCGGAAGATATCCCCTCGCTCTCGTTTACAGCCGCCCCGGCAGAAACAGGTGCGATAATCACCACACTCAGGGCTATTATCGCCGCCAGAGCAACAGCCAACATTTTTTTCATTTTTCTCACGTTAACGCCTCCTTTGATATTGTTAATATTTTTGTCCGCACAGCAAAAGCGGACAAGCTTTCAATATAATAATACCATAATCATAACCTGCACGCAATCCAAAATTAGCCGCCGTAATTTGGCGATATTGCACATACGGGCGCCGGTAGGCGGACGTTTCCGTCAATCGTAGTGACAGCTCTTGCGGCTGCGCCGGTGGGCGCTTTCTCCGCCTTTTGAAATGTCGGAACTAAATCTACTTGTATCAAATATCCACCGTGCTGTCGTCGCAGGCAAAGATGAGCCGTGCGCTGAGATGCGCGGGGATCTCGCGGGCTATCTTTTGCACCGCAAGGCGCTTTTCGCCCGGCGAAAGGGTGTCGCCGATGTATATGGTGATAAGCCTGCTGTTTGGGTTTTCATCTACAATAATGCCCTCGAGACCGCAGCTGTTCAAAAACACGCCGAAGCCGTCGGGAGTTGCGTCGTCGCCCATGCAGCGTTCGGCGGCAATAAGCCTTTTGCGGCGGCGCTGAGCGCTCAGGTCGGTACGCTCCCTGCCGAAAAACTCCTCGCGCCTTGTAAGCCCGAAGGTCTCGGCTGTCGGAATAAACGCCTCGCGCTCCATAAGGTCAAGCTTATCAAAAAGCGGGTCAAGCCCTGCGGCATATGCCTTGAGCTCGCAGTCGATCTCGCTGCCGCTGCTAAGCGAATACAGCCCCAGAGGCAGCAGCTTTTGTTTCATTGAGGCGTAGCTTGTCACGGCGTACTCACCTCTATCGTAACGTCGCCCGGCACAAAGTACTGATTGCCCGAGGCGGTGCGGTTTTGCATGGACAGGTCGTACTCGTAGTTTTCGATGCAGCCTGTGTCGAGCATACGCCTGCCCAATGCCGAAAGGTAAAACCTGCCGCCCACGTCGATGCTGCTCAGATAGTCCTCAAAGGCGGCGGTAATTTTGTCGGTCACCTCGGTGTTTTCATAGCCCGCCTTGGGAATGACCGTCACCTCAAGGTCGCAGCTGTAGGGATAGGCGTTCACCGCCAGCACATCCACGTTAAGCTCGCGCTCGCGGTCAAGCGCCTGCTGCACCTCGCCCAGCTTGTCGTTGCTCAGGGCTCCGCTGTGGCCGCCCACATACACGTTGACCGTGCCTGCGCCGCGCTGCTTTGCGATAACGCCTGCCTTTGCCACGCCCTCTACCGACTTGGCAAGCTTTATGTAGTATTCGGCGTTCATGCCGTTGGGCTGGTTGAGGTAGCTTTTGCGGATCCTCTCACGCAGCGAAGCGTCGCTTTCGGCGTCGGCTCCGCCCGAGAACACCGACGGGTTTGTGACCGAATCTATTTCGGCGGGAACGCTTACGGGCACCACCGCCGTGCCCACCCTGATGTTGCCCCTGTAGCCCGCCTGCTCTGCCCTTGCAGGCACCGAAACAGACAAGCTGCCCGGGGGTATGCTGCTGTCCTCGGTGGTGCAGATAAGCACGGGAGAGTCGGAGTTGGTGGCGACCGCGGTGCCCGAGGGGATAATGACCTCGGTTGTTTTGGTGTCGGAAATGCTGAACCTCAGATTGCCGCGCGCACACACCGCCGCGTTGCGCTCAAGCCCCCTCTGAGCCGCCAAAAGCTCAAGGTGATCGCTGTCGGCGGTGTCGGCAAAAAGCTGCCGCTCAAGCCAGTCAAGGCTTGTCTGCATGTTGTATATCTCGCCCGCAAGCACGCGCAGCCTTATTGCTATGTCGCTCGCCTCGTCGGGCTCGGCGCCGCTTTGCGCGGCATAAGTGTTTTTCATTCTTGTGTAAATCTCGTTATACGTCTCCGTACAAACGCACCTCCGTTTGTCGGCTTTCGCCGTTTATGTTTATTGTTACCTCTATGCTTTCGCCCACGTCGGTAACGGTGACAAAGGTGTTGTCAAGCCCTGTCAGCCCCTCGTTAAGCAAAAGCTCAAGCCGCTGCGCCGCCATGGGGTCTGCGGCAAAATAATCGTGGCGCGAGCCGAGCGTGCGGTCATAAACAAAGCTGCCCAGCCGCGAGCCGAGCCGGACAGACGCACGCTGAAACAGGGCGTCGGCTCCGCTTACCGTCTGAACATTGCCCGACGCGTCGAGCGCCAAATCTCCGTTAACAAGCCTTGCGTCCGTCATACGTGCAGCTCACTTCCGTTCACAAGCACCCTGCCGTCGTTTTTCAGCACAAGGGTCGCGCCGCCCCTTGAATAGAGCATTACCTCGCCCTCGGCAAGGTCTGCCGCGCGGGTCATTATGCCCAAAGCGGTCTCGCCGTCGTCCAAAGGCAGCACCACAGCGCGCGACCCCTTGGGCGGCACGCTGACCACCCCGTAGGGAAAGCACCAGTCAAGCCCCTTGTGCTCGTCCGAGGACGTCACCGCCGCGCCGCCTGCCTCGCACGCGCTGACCTCGCCCTTTACCGCGCGCGGCGACGTTATGGAATTATCCGTTATGTAGTTCATCAGCCACATCAAAACTTCTCCTTTACAAGTGTAACTTTACTCAGGTCTCCTCTGTCGTCTGCGGTGTATCTCACCTTTTGCACCGTAAGTCCGTCAAGCTCTCCCAGCACGCTGTCGCGCACGACCGCCTCCGAGCCGAGCAGCAAAAGCCTGCAGCCGGCACACTTAAGCTGCAATGAATAGCTGTCCGTGTTGCTGTTTTGCAGCATTTTTTCGGCTGTGAGCACCGTGGTCTTGTCGGCGGCGGCATTTACATAACGCACGCGCCCGGCAGACCTGCTCTGCGGATTGGGGTTTTGTATGCGCGACAGATACGCTCCGCTGCCCGAAAGCTTAAGGCGAACCTCGGAAAGCAGCTTCCAGCGCTTTTGGTTTTCATAAAGCGAATGGTATGCAACGCCCTCGCCAAGGTCGGAAAACACGACCGCTTTGCCTCGGGGCAAGCCCTTAAGGTACGCCTCGCCGCCGCCGGTTATCCGCGGCAGGCTTGCATAGCGGTTGCGGCAAAAGCTTTTAAGCACCTGCCAATGCGACATGCCCTTGTCGATTTTTATGTCGCCCTGATACTGAATACTGTCCGCGTCCGCCGGGGTTATGCCGAACGGAAGCAAATGGCGGTTTGCCACAAGCCGCGCGTTGGGGTGATGATAGGTGACGGGCTCCGCCTCGTTATCAACCAAAGCGGCGGCAGGGCTTCTTGCCGAGAGGCGCAGCAGCACGCCGCACCTCTCCTTTACCGTTACAATGCTGTCAAGCCTGCCGCGAAAAACAACTGCGCCGTCAAGCACGGCTTCGACCGCCTCTGCCCCTTCGGCAAGCTCTTTGTCATAGGGAACGGTCAGGCTCAGGCTGTCGGCAGGCACCGAAAGGTCGCTGTCGATCACCGCGGTAAGCACGCCGTCAAGCCCGACGCGCCTGCCGTCACAGATCGCAAAAAAGCTCAGCACAGCCTCACCGCCCTTCCGCCGAGGGGGATGTCGGGGCGCTTTACGTCGGGATTCAGGCGCATAAGCGGATCTATCTCAACGCCGAAGCGGTACGACACGTCCCACATGGTCTCGCCCTGCGCCGCCTGATATTCCTTTGGAAGGATACCGTCATCCGCGGGCTTTTCCTCTCTGAACTCAAAGCGGTAGGCAAGGAGGTCGGGCTTTGGCTCGCCCTCGAGCGTCAGGCTTTCAAACACCGCTCTTACGGGGCTGAGGTGCGGAATTGCCAGCACTCCGCTGCCGCCGCTTTTGAACAGCCTTAAAAGCTCCTCAAACTGCTGCAAGCAGTCGGCGCCGTACAGCTCGCCCCTGCCCTTTATTTTTATGCATTTCCTGCCTGTGTTTTGAAGCTGTGAGCCCCCAAAGGGCGAATGAAGCTCGCGCACCTGCTTTTCGCAGACAAATGTGAGCTCACGCGGATTGTGCCGCCAGCTCACGCCCTTAAAGCGCATGGGTACAAGCTTCATATAAGCCTCGCCTCCTTTTCCTCGGTAAGCGCGCGGCTGTAGCGCAGGCTTTCAAGCTCAAGCTCCTCGCTAAGCTGCTCATACGCCTCGCCGGGCGTGTTTGCCGCGGCAAGGGCGGCAAGCTCATGCTCATCCATACGATACGCCCCGCTTTCCCGCATGTATTGTAATGATGTGATCGGTCAGGCCTCTCGGCTGCGCCTTGGTTTCACATTCTGTCACCGTGCAGTCGGTGTATATCTCGGTATTGACTCCGTTGCCGACCGCAACGCTTTGCACGGGAGCCTTTGCCCACGCGCAGCCGTCGGCGCTGTGCGCCTTTATTTTTATAATATATCTTTTTTGGGGAATTTTTCCCACGGGCTCGTCCGACAAAAATTCCTTTATCAAATGCGGTTCGTCAAGGTCGCGGACGGTAAGCTCATAAATGCCGCCCACGGCGCTGCCGTTTACCGCCACGGTGATGTCGCCGCCCTGTATCATGTAAGCCTGTACCATGTCATTCCTCCCTGCACAGGCAAAGCTCCATGCCGAAGCTCACTCTGCGAAACACGGCGTTCATGTCAGCGTCAAACTCTATGGAGCCCGCCGAGGTTTCGGTGATAAGCCTTTCCTCATCTGCGGCTTCAAGCCCTGTAATCAGCTTGCCCACAAGCTCGCTGAGGCCGCTGCCGTTTTCGCCGTGAGGAGCATACACAAGTATATCTGCCTTTACGCTGTAGCACTCGCCCCTGAGCGACGGGGCGACTATGCCGCCCAGATAGCCCTTGCCGCGTTCAAGCCCGGCAAGGCACACCGCCGCCGTCATAACGCGCACGGGGGTCTCGACCGCCTCGGCGGAGTACTCGCGCAAAAACCGCACGCCGCTAAACGCGTCCTGCTGCTTGAGCCGCAGGATGATCCTGTCAAGCAGCGCCTGCACCTCAGTCATAGTCGTCATCCCTTTCGTCGCCGCAGGCAACCAGTATCGCCCACTCATACACGGGCGTGTCGTGAACATAGTAGGTCTCGCACCTTTTCACGATATACTTGCTGCCCTGCGATTCTATTACCGAGCTGTTTTCGCGCAGCTTGTCCGTGGATCTTCCCACATAAAGGTACTTTTCGCGCCGCAGCATGCCCAGCGGACGGTACTCGCCGCCGATATATATTTTGTTGCGGTAGCGCAGGGGCTCCACAAAGGCGCGCGAGCTTACGGTAACGCCGTCGGTCGTTATGGTTACGTGCGAGCCGTAGCGCGTTATCTCTTTATCCACACAGCTCAGCATACTCATGGCGTCACCCTCCCAAACAAAAAATCGGTGTTATCTATCAAATCGCCGCTTGCCGCGCAAAGCTCGTTCCAAAGATCCTCGCCGCGATTCCGCCTGTCGGCGGACGAGTCTATTTTGACGTCGCCCGCCGTAAACGAGGTAATCCCCTGAGCATCGCACATGCCGCACAATCTGAGCGCATAGGCCGCCGCGAGCATTTCAAGCCGCGCGGTCTGGGCGCTGTCGGGCGATGACACCCTGCACAGCGATTCAACATAGGCGCAGGCGGTGTCGCATAACGCCTGCCGCTGCCGAGCCTCTCCGGCGCTCATGTCGCCCAGGGCGGTCAAAAGCGCCATTACGTTTGCAATGTTCAAGTCTTACCCTCCTCTTATCAGGAAAGCGTCTTTGACGCGCCGGTAAAGATTTTGGCAAAGCCCGCGGTGCAGGTAACAGCCGCGCGCTCAAGCTGACGGTCGATGAGCTTGTCATAGTCGGTCACTACGCCGCCCGCCTGAACCATTTCGAGCGCACAGTTTTTGTCAAGGCCGATAAGCTTGCCCGAGGTCATCTCGGGAGCGTGCAGAAGCGACGCGCCCAGCGGAGTAACGGTCTTGCCGGTAGCCTGGAAGTTGAGACCTGCGTAGCTGTCCTGCATTTGGGTCATGCCCAGAATGGTCTGCATTTCGGCGGTGGGGGCGAGTATGGTGTTGAGCTCATAGGGGCTCAGACCCGCCCAGAGGCTTACCAGATCGCCGTAGGTAAGGGTGCCTGAGGTGGCAAGCGAAACGTTTGCCGCCGCGTTGTTGTTGCCGTCGCCGTTGATAAGCACGCCGATAGCGTCCTTAAGCTGGGCGCACGCTATATATGCGCCGATCTGACCCAGGGTCACGGTGAACAGGTCGAGCCTCTGAAAGCGGAGAGCCTCATAGGACGCGACCAACATTCTGCCGCGCTTGTGAAGCTTTACAAGGTTTTCGCCGGTCTTGACGGTGGTCCGGGGAATGTATGCTCCCTCGCCCACAACCTTAAGGGTCTTGTCGTCCTCCGAAACATCCGATACGATGCTGCGGTAGTCCATGCCGTCTATGTCGGTCACGGTGGCGACGATGCTGCCCAAAATGTCGGCGCGCTCCATGCCCTGCTTTACCGCGCGGCTTACATACTCGGGAAAAAGCGCCGCGGAATTGGAGCTTTGGAAGAACTTTTCAACGCAGTCGCTGCCTCTGCCGTTTACGCGGATATTGTAACGCTTGAGCTGGCGTGAGAACGCGTCAAGACCCTCAAGCGCGGTGCCCGCATAGTTTTCGGACGGGTCGAGCGATTCGAGAGCGGCGGTAAGTCCGCCCCTGTTTTGATACATGCCTTTTTCGATGGTTATATTTTCATAATTTGCCATTAATAATTACCTCCGTATTAAAGAATAAATCCGACTTCGGTCGCTGTGGAATCAACAACAAGCAGCTCTCTGCCGCCGCTGTTGACAGCCACGTTGCCGCTGCCGTCGGCGACAAGCTTTTTGTAGCCCACCGCGATTTTTGAGGTCGCAGGCATTCTTACATAGCCCGAGGTCTGCACAGCGGCGTAGCCGTCGCGCAAGCCGACGCAAACTCCGCAGAAAACATCGTTGGCGGAACACTTGGCAACCTTGCCGTCGTCGCTCACCTTTACGGGAACGCCTGCGGCGGTGATGGATGAATCGGCGATAAAGGTGATAACGTTTTCGCCGTAGCCGTTAAAATTTACATTCATAATACTACCTCCGTTAAATCGTAAACTGTCCGTTTGAAGCGCCGCTCTGCTTTGCTTTGCCGCCGTAAAGCTGCGGCTCGGGGGCAAACGCCTCGTTTTTCATTTTTTCATACGCCGCCTTGAACTCGCCGAGCTGCGCTACGGTCATGCCCCTGGCAACGGTCTCCATTGTATCTCTTGAAATGTCGGGCTGCACCGCCGCCGATAGCCTGAGCACCTCTGCGGTGAGGCTCTCGCGGTAATACACTCCGTCCTTTGCCGACTGCTTAAGATTGTCTATGTAGCCGAGCAGCCTTTTGCAGTCGCCGCCGCTCAGCATTACGCCCCCTGACGATTCAAGGGTCTTTAACAATTTCTCCATGCTTTTTTCCTTTCCTGCTGATTTTGTAACGCCTGCGCCGCGCTGGGCAGGCACCGCCACAAAGCTCCATTCGTATGCGTCGGTGGGGTTGCAAAGCTCGCCGCAGCACAGCCTGCCGCCGTAGCTTCTGCCCTTTTGATGCGGACAGTCCGACAGCTCCTCGCCGCACACGCTGCAAACGGTTTTTTCAACAGCGCAGCCCACGCTCACCTCTTTGATAATGCCGCTGTCTATCGCCGCGATAAGCTCGCGGTTGCCCTCGGTTTTGGGCATATACGCCCGCGCCGCAAGGCGAAGATAAGGCTCGCCCAAAGAGTTTGTCCTGTCCCCGTCGCCCTCTACCGCGCATGAAAATATCCTTGCGGTCTGGTTTTTTGCGGCGGGATCGTGGTCAAATATGCCCGTCTTGCCCTCAAACAGCCTTGCAAGCTTTTCAAGAGCCTCCGCCGTAAAACGCTCGCCGTCGCGGTCGATCTCGTTGTCGCACAGCGTCACGGGGAACACATACACCTCGTCCGCGCACAGCTCGCGGCGCGTGTAGCGGTTGATGAGCGCAAGCTCGCTGTCGCTCACCGCCCGGGCTTCGGCGGACACGCGCGCCGCCTTTACAATGTTATTATGCTTCATTTTCCGCCTCTCTTTCACATTCACGCTCAATTTTCAGCGCCTGAGCGTTGTTAAGCCGCGCCTGCGACAGTTCCACGGCGTCCTGCAGGTTGATGTCGTTCCACTCGACGGATATCCGGCAGGGATGACCGCTGAGCCGCAGGTGGGTGCGCACGATTTTTTTGATGACCGGCTCCAGCGCGGCGCGGTAATACTCGAGCTCGCTGGTGAGGATATCCGCCTGCTGCTTGCTCATGCGCTCTGTGCTCGACCATGACAGCCCCAGCAAAAAGGGCGGGATGCCCAGCTTTGCCGTTATCTGTTCAAGTATCGTCCTTACGGGAGCCTCGCAGTCGGGCATTTCGCTTTCCGCGCCTATCACCCTTACGCTCACGTCGCCTGCCGCCACAAAGTCGCACACCGTATGGCTGCGCATCGCCTTGCGCCACTCGTCGGCTATCTGCTTTGCGCTTTCGCGCGAAAAGCCGCCGTCCTTCGGGCTGTAGGTCACGGCAAAGCGCACGTCGCCCACGCGCTCCCAGTTGGTTTTGAGCGACTCAAATATTCTGAGAAGCACCGAGCTCACAAACGGCAGTCCGCGCAAAATCGACGTTCCCCGGGCTGTGCCCTCGCGCTGGTTAAGCAGCGACACAAGCACAAGCGACGGGTTTGCCGCAGGCTTGTCGCCGTCCGAGTCGCGGCGGCAGACCGAAAGCTCCATTGGGCTTTTGCCTGCCGTTATCCTCACATGGTCAAGGCTCGCGTTGTAAAGCGCGGCTATGCAGTCGCCCCCTGCCGACGGAAGCATTTCGCCCACGGCCTCGCCGTAGGTGAGCAGGCTGTCGAGATAGCGATACACAAAGGCTCGCAGCCCCGCGTCGCTGCCCCCGACCTTCACCTCCGACAAAAAATCGTCCGCCGCAGCCTGCGCGGATGCGTCGTCGGTTATTACCCTGAAGTCGCCCACAAGCCTGACTATCTTATCTATGGCGGCGTCAACAACGGGCACCGCCTCTCGCAGAGCCGAATAAAGACCGCGCTCCGCCCTGCTCTGAGCCTCAAAGCGCGAGAACAGCGTGCCCGAGCCTCCGTCGCGCGGCACAGTCTGAGCAAGTACCGCGCCCGGATTTTCAATATGTTTTTTTCTGCCAAACAATGGCTATTCCTCCTATCTTTCGGCGGCAAACGCCACAAAAGCGTCGGCGCCGTCCATTGCGGTAGCCGCAAAATAGCGGATGTCGTCCATGGCGTGGTCGTTTTGCTTTACGGGAGCGTCGGCGTTTTTTTCGCTGTCCCAGCGGTAAAGCTGAAACTCGCGCCGCGCGTCGGCACAGCCCCTGCATATTTTTATGCTGCCGTCCCTGAGCGCCTGCGACACGCGCCTTATGCCGTTTACCACATTGTTGACGGCGGGCGCAACGCTGTATTTTCCGTGGCGGCGGATGACCTCCATAAAGCTTGCCGCCGACGGGTCGCAGACCACCGTGCGCAGCTTTTTGTCGCCTGCCAGACGGCACAGAGCGTCGTAGTGCTCCTCGTCCGTCCTTTGCCTGCCCTCGCGGCGAGAGTCATAGTAATACTCCGCCACGCGGTACCACACTCCGCCGCGCCTTCCCCACAGTCCCATCGAGGTGGGGTTGACCGTGCCGTAGTCGCAGGAAACGGTGTAGTCCTCAAGCGTTCCCTCGGGCACGTCGCAGTACATCTTTTCGTCAGCCATGAACGGATAGACCGCGCCATATACAGCCACCCATTTGCCCAGAACGAAGCGTTCGTAAAACACGCCCGAATACAGGCTTTCGTAACGCCGCTTCACCCGGGGTGAAAGCGCCGGGTTGTCGTCCATGGTAAAGTGCAGATACAACGCGTTTTTGCGCTCCGCCTGCTTTATCCACTCCAGATAAAACCAATGCTCGGGGTGCTCGGGGTTGCAGTTGAACCAAAAGCGTGAGCCCGAAACCGAGCAACGCGCCATTGCCTGCTCCACAAAGGAGCGCGGCATAAGCGCCACCTCGTCAAACATCACGCCCGAAAGCGTAATGCCCTGAATGAGCGAGGCGGAGGATTCGTCCTTGCCGCCGAAAAGGTAAAAGCGGTTTTGCCTGCCGCCGAAGCGCACGATAAGGGCGTTCTGACTGAGCTTTTCCTCGCAGTCAAAGCCGAGCCCCCGCAAAACGGGCAGAATGGGCGTGACCATGTTGCGCCTGAGCGAACGGATGGTTTTTCCGCACAGGGCGAAGTCCGCGCCCGAAAAGGCGTAAAAGCTCCACACCACAAACGACAGCGACATGCAAAAGGTTTTGCCGCTGCGCACCGCGCCGTCGCAGATTATCGCGTCGCGCGTGCAGTCTGCCGAGCATCGGTGCCACCAGCTCATGACCCTGAACTGCTTTTTTGAAAAGCGCTTAATCACAGCCGTCACCGTCCGCCTCGCGTGCGCCCCTGCCTATGGCGTCAAACAGATCGCCTGCGCCCGTAGCGTCGGAATGCTCCGCAAGCTTTTCAAGCGCCTTAAGGCGGTCAAAGAACTTTATCTCTATCGAGCCGTCCCGCGGCTTTCGTATCTCCGACACCAAAAACAGATCCATCTGCTTAAGCTCCTCCGCTCCGGGGCTGTCGCGGTACAAAAGCGACACGGCGTCCGCAATGCTGCCGAAAGCAAGTCTTTGGTAGCCCAGAGCCGCCAGCCGCGAAAACGCGCCGCTCCGCAGCGAACACAGCCTGCCAAGCTCGTCGAGGATGTCTGCACGGCACAAAAGCTCCTCTCCGATGTCGGCGCAGCTTTCACCGTAGCCCGCGCGCCGCGCCGCCTGAGCCGCGTCTCCGCTGCCTGCATAATACACGCAGAACAAGCGCTGCCTGCGCGTCAGTTTTTTGTTGATTTGGGTCACCTCCGCAATGATTATTGAAAGGCTGAAATAAAAAGCCTTTCACTATACCCGGGATATTCAAAAAAATTGCATACTTTTATGCAATTTTTAAAAAAGTTTTTAAAAATTTTTTATTTTTCTTTTTTTGAGCCTGATTTAGTGTTATAATCAGGGCGGTGAGAAATATGCTATTCAAAAAAAACCGCCGCCTCTCGGGCGACGAAATCATAAACATAAAAAGATATATAGACAGCTTTTTCCCGGCACAGCCTGTGGGAGCCGCCCTTGAGGACGCCTGCCCGGTGTCGGAGGAACGCGCCGCCCCCGGAGCGTATGCCGAGGAAGACCGCGAGCGTCCGTCGCCCGCGTATTCCGCCGCGCCCAAGCTGTACGCCGCTCCAAATCACAAAAAAGCAAAAGCCAAGGCAAGCTCTTCCGCCCCGTCGTTTTCTTCGCTCAACGACGCACTCGCCCACATTGACGAGAGCTTTGCGCAGACCCTTTTTCGCAGGATAGACGAACGCGGCATGACCGACACGGGCTGCTACAAAAAGGCGGGGCTTGACCGCAAGCTGTTTTCAAAAATACGCAGCGTGCCCAACTACCGCCCGGGCAAATCGACAGCCCTGCGCCTTGCCGTCGCGCTTGAGCTCAGCCTTGAGGAAACAAAAGACCTGCTGATGAAGGCAGGCCTCGCCCTGTCGCACAGCAGCAAGGCGGATATCATTGTTGAGTATTTTATAGTGAACAAGAGCTACGATATTTTCAGAATAAACGAAGCGCTGTATGAATTTGACCAGCCGTTGATATAATAATACTTTAAAACAATAATCCCTCCCGACCCAAAAGCCGAGAGGGATTTCTAATCTCTATTCTCTAATCTCTAATTCCTGTACTCCGCCTTATGCGCGTTGTCATACACCTCGCACGGGGTATTGAGGTCGAGATAGGCTATCTCGTGGTGAGGAACGCGCTGTTCCTCGGGCGGCAGGGACATATAGTCGCCGAAAACAAGCTTTAAATATTCGTCGTAGCCCGAGGCGCAGGGCAGGGTTATGCCCTCAAACTCAACGTGCGCCACTCCGTCGTATATCCGCTTGGGATATTTTATCGTCATCCATTGCGGACCCGAGCACAGCTCGGTGTAGCAGCTGTTGTCCTCTATTTTGTAGCGCGACATGTGCCGCTCGCTTGTGCGCCAGATTTTTTCGCGGATCCTTTTGCCGCGGAATATGCCGAGCAGTATCCTGCTGCCCAATCCCATCAGCCCGCCGTGGTTTTCGGGGACTATCTGCGCCAAAAACAGCGAGTACAGCATTGTCCACACATACTGACGCTTGCGCGCAAAGCCGCTGTCGGGGCAAACGTCAAGCGGAAATACATCTATCACCAGACCGTGAGGGATATCCACATGGGTCTGGTTTTCCTTTACCATGGTATAGTTGGTGTCGGTCACGGTGGCAAAAATATTGCCCGTGAACATTTTGCCGTCGGTTCTCAGCAACCTAAAGCGCCCGTCGGGGTGCTGCTCTCTGAACAATTTGCAAAAGCGCTCGTAGTCGGGGCGCGGCAAAAGAATGTCGAGGTCATCGTCCCACGGAATGAAGCCGCCGTGACGAAGCGCACCGATAAGCCCGCCGCCTATCAGGTAAAAGGTTATGTCGTTTTTTTCGCAGAACTCCTTTATGAACCTTATCATGTCGAGCTGCTTTATTTGCAGCTCTCTCAAAAGCTCCGGAGTCAGCGTTACTGCCGATTTTGTCATGCCGGTACCTCTGTCAGCCGAGAATAAGGGCGCACAGCCCGTACAGCAGCGGCTGATGTATGATGTATATTATCAGCGTGTGCCGCCCCAAAAAGCAGAGCGGCGCTATTTTAATCGTAAAAAAACGTTCGGCGTTCAGCGCGCGGATCACCCTCCACAGGAAGTATCCGCACAAAAACAAAAAGAGCCACGGAATAAGCGGATAATAGTCGGACGACCGAAGCCCCGGGTCGGGAAAGCCCAAAAATGACAGCGCCCTCCAACCGTAGAGCGCGTCGGGCAGCCGTATCACGGGAACATCAAAAAAGCCCAGATAATGCTTTGGCACGCCGAAGGTGACCGCGAACAGCGCAAGCGACGCTGCGGCTCCCGCAAACGGATTGCAGCGGTTTAGCAGCGGCCTGAGCTTTTGACAGATTATCATTGAAGCGCCCAGCAGACCGAGCACTCCGAAATATACCGCCTGCGACGGTACGGCAAAATAGGTGACCGCCGTGACAACGAACGCCAGCAGGCAAAGCCGCACTCCGCGGCCGACGGCGTGGTGTGAAAGGTTGAGCGAAACACCCGAAATCAGCACAAACATCACGCCTGCAAGCCTGCTCCACGCTACCGCCGGGGGCGAAAGCGCCGCGGCGTAATCTCCGCCGAAGATGACGACTATATCATAAAACAGGTGGTACGAAAGCATGGCGAGCAGCGCAAATCCCCTGAGCGCGTCAATCAGATGCAGGCGCTCCCTTGCCGCCGCCGTCACGGCTTGCGTGTGTTTTCCGCCACCGCGCGCTTGACCTCTTCAATGTGCGCCTTGGCAGGACTGTTTTTTATTTTTTTCTTCCAAAACGGTATCTGAATAAGCCCCACTATGGTGCCTATGCCGTAGGCGACGTGCAGCAGGGGAAAAATAAGCGGAAGCAGCACGAACTGCGGCTGAATGTTTTTGAGCGTGCAGCAGCTTACCGAGTTTACAAAGTCGAACATTGCGTAAAGCACAAGCAAGACCTTGAGCGCAAACAAGTGCCCGAAGCAGGCGAGCGTTATGCAGCCGATGAGCATGAGCACGAACAAAAACGGCGCAAAGTGAAAATATGACAGACAGCCCGGACACTCCGAAACCGTAAGACCGATCCATTTGCCGTTGCCGTATTTTTGCCTTATCATGTTTTTGAGGGTGTTGCGTGAGTGCTGGTAGGAAATGATGTCGGGGCAGCAGCACATTTTGTAGCCTGCCTGACGTATGCGGTAGTGGAACTCGTTGTCCTCTGTTCTGCCCAGATCCTCGTTAAAGCCGCCCACCTCGGCTATCACCTTGCGGCGGTAGGCTGCGTGAAACAGGCTGTCCATATACTCCTTTTCGGTGGCGGGACGGCGGTAGCCCGCTATCGAGCTGCCGAAGAGCGAATCCTCGGCGGCAAGCAGCGTCAGCTTCCAGGAGCTTACGTTTGAGCTGATGTTGGGGCGGCCTCCGCCCACAACGTCCTCGCCCTGCCTGAGGTTATACACATTGCGCGACACAAAGTTGCGCGGAATGCGCGCGTGGGCGTCAACGCGAATGATAACGTCGCCCGTGGCGGTTTTTAGCGCCGCGTTCCACGAAAACGCCTGATTGTGCTTTTCGCACTTTACTATTTTTACGTCTAAAAAGCCGAAGTCGGTGTTTTTAAAGCTCTCCATTTTTTCGTGGGTGCCGTCGGTTGACATGCTGTCGATAAACACGACCTCGATCTTCTCGTGCGGATAATCCTGAAGCGCTATGTCTCCGAAAAGCCCGTCAACCGCTTCTTTTTCGTTGTAGGCGATCATACACAGCGAAACGATCATACTATCCCCCTGTTTCTGTCCAGCTCAAACAGCCATTTTGCCGACAATGCGGCGCCCGTCGCCAGATAGGGCGCAACATACATAACGGGCACAACAAGGAAGCAGAGAAGTATCCAGCCCAAATAGCCGATAAACAGCTTGAAGACGCTGCCGAAGTTGAGGCAGGAAAAGCCGATAAGCTTGAACACATAAAAGCCCACGCCGCGGTGATCGTTGAGCGCGTAAGCAAAAAGCGGATAATGCAAAAACAGCATGTAAAGTATCAGCTTTACCACGACCGACGCAAGCAGCGCCGCGAGCAGAATGGCTGTTTCAACGTTCAGCGCAAGGCCGTTGTCAAGGCTTGCATCCATCGCCCCGGAAACATAGCGATACACGTCCAGCCCGTAGCTTATCAGCGCATAGGCGGTAAAAAGAATAACGTCGAGCGCCACGGTCTTAAAATACAGCCGTGCGCTGCCAAAGTAGTAAAACACGTCCTTTGCCGAGGCTCCGCGCCCCATTGCCACGTTGCCTGCCGAGCGCAAAAAGCCGTTGAACAGCGGCGCGGCAAGAGCCATGGCGATTACCCTGAGCCCCATAACAGCCAAAATAAGCAGTATGCTGCCCGAGAAATTGATCTCGCCGTCGGAGTCGGCTATTCCGAGCATAACCATCGGCACATATGACATGTATTCAATAAACATAAAGGTCAGCGCGCAAAAGCCCATTGAGGCTATCATGGGCAGGATGTTGCCCTTCAAAGCCGCACGCGCGCGCTGTTTTATTATTCGTTCCGTTTTCATTCGTATTCACACTCCGTTTAAGAAGTATTTAGGGCTGCCCGCCGCGACCGGCAACCGCAAATCAAAATGTTTACGATTCGCAGCCGAACATCCTGTACATTGCCTCAAGACAGATCTGTGCGTGAGTAAAGAAGTTGTTTTCGTCAACGCTTTCGTCGGCGTTGTGCATGTTGATGCAGTCGGTTTTAAAGTTGGGGCCAAAGGCAACTCCTCTGCCGCCCAGCTTGCGTGCATATGTTCCGCCGCCCGTGGAATATATCTCGGCGGGCTCGCCCGTCACGCTTTCGTACGCCTCGCAGAGGATTTTGATAAGCTGCGAGTCCTTCTCAATATTCAGCGGCTTTTCGTGGTGAAGCACCTCGCAGCGCAGACCGCTGTGCTCGCACACCGAGCGGAACTGCCTGAGCACATAGTCGCCGTTGACGGTAACGGGATAGCGGATGTCAAACTGCGCCTGCGCCACCTGGTCCTCTATGTGGACTATCCCGAGGTTGACGGTGAGCGCGCCCGAAATCGCGTCGCTCATCTTGAGCCCCAGCGATCTTCCGTTTGTTTCGCAGTTAAGGGCATAGTCGATAAAAGAGCACAGCCTGCCTACGTCGGGAACGTCATAGGCGTTGCATATAAGGTCGATAAGCAGCGCAGCGGCGTTTTTTCCGTTTTGCGGCTCACAGGCGTGAGAAGCCTTGCCCCTGCTTATTATCATAAGACCGTCGATGGTATAGTTAAATTCAAAGTCACCCTCGCTTGCGTCGGCAAGGCGCATAAGCATCTGCTCGTCATAGCCCGACGAATCGAGCATTGCATAGGCGAGGTCGGGAACCGCGTTGATAGCCTTGCCCGAGTGGAACTGCGACAGCACCTTCGCCTCGTTTAAGGGCGTGCTTATGCAAACATGAAGAATACCCTTTTCGGCGCAGCAGATGCCGTAGTCGCTGTCGGGGGTGAACGCCATGTCGGGAAGGGGCATTTTTGCAAAGTAGCCGTCCATGTCTGTCATGCCGGTCTCCTCTGCGGTGCCGAAGATGGCGCGCAGGGTGTTTGCGCCCTTTACGCCGTTCTCCTTAAGGGCGCGCAGGCAATACAGGTTTATAAGAGCAGCGCCCTTGTCGTCGGCGACCCCACGTCCGTACAGCCTGCCGTCGCGCCTTGTAAGCGCAAAGGGGATAACCGTCCAGTTGTTGCCCGCCGGCACAACGTCAAGGTGAGAAAGCACACCGCACAGCTTTCCGCCGCTGCCCAGCTGCACATGACAGCTTTTGTCGGTGACCTGCTCCGCTTCAAGCCCGAAATCGCGGGCGCGCTTTATAATAAAGTCCATCGCCTTGCTGCATTCACCCTCCTTTTCTCCGTCAACGGATTCAAAGGATAAAAGGGTGTTGAGATCCTCAAGGATCTCCTCCTTGTACTGTAATATTTTATCGCCGAATAACATAGCCATTCTCCGTTCGGTAGAGTTTTGTATAATTATATGTCGGAATCGCGCTTGATGCGCTTTTTGCTTATTATGCGGAAAACGATTATAAGCGTAATATAAACCGCGAACGCCGCCAGCGCGCAAAGGCTGATGACCACTCCCGTTTTAAAGCCCGGGGTCTCATAGGTGAACACGATGTCGCTTTTGCCCTTTGGCACGCGCACCGCCATAAAGCCGAAGGTCGCGCGTTCTATCTCAACGGGCTCGCCGTTGACCGTTGCCGAAAAGCCCTCGCTGTACGGCACGCTGAAAAACAGCAGCGCGTCCTGACCGCTGTTGTTGAAGCTTGCGGTAAAGCCCTCCTTTGTGTATTCAAAGGAATCGCAGGCGCGGCTTCTGAGTACCGCGCAGGTTTTTTCATATGCTTCCTCGCCGTATTTAAAATCGTCGGTGACGCTCTTAAACTCCTCGGGGGTGTCGCCGTAAAGCATGGCGTAGCCCTCGTCGGTGTAGCCGGTGATGTCTGAGTATTTTTTCATCTGCTCCTTTGTCAGCACCATCGCGTTCACAAGCGCCTCGGTGCGGTTGTAGGAGCCCACGCGTTCAAACTCCTCCTCGGTGATGTAATCCGGGAACACAAAGCCCATCGGCACATAGTTTTTGTTTATATAAACGTCCCAGCCGTTGGTGTTTTTGTAAAACTCAAAGCCGAACATCTTGGGGTCGCCGCTTTTATCGGTAAAGCAGCACTCCTGCTCGGGGTCGTCGTTGTCGCACGTGTCGTCAAAAAAGTACTTTACGCTCAGCAGACCCCTGAGCCCATAGGATGAGTAGCCCGGGCGCGAGCCTACGCTGCGTTCTATGCCCACCGCCTGGTAAAACTTCATTATCGACGGCGAAACCGAGCTTTGGAAGCAGTTGATCGACGGCACCTGCCAGAACATTCCCAGGTTGTCGGGACATTTGAAAGAGTCGATGCGCACTTCCTCAAGGTCGTCTATCTCAACCTTGTCTCTCGCGTTTATTATATGGCTCTTTATGGCTGCGGTTGTTTCGGAGCCGGCGGTCTTGGCGGCTATGATGTAGTATGACGAGCCGAGGGACAGAGCCATGGCTGCAATTATCAGCCACACCGCAAAGCCCCGCCTGCGGTTGAATTTTTTGTAAATCAGCGCAAAGCACAGCAGGCCTATCATTGCTATCAGCGCATACACCCAAAAATGGAGAGTGCTGTTTTCAACACCGGGGCTCCAGGTTATCTTGCCCGGCTCCTCCTCTGTCTTTTTGGGCATGAAGCCGATAAGAACCGTCGCGCCCACGGTAAGACCCGCGCTCCAGGCTATGGCGCGGTTCCAGTTCGCCTCCTCGTCCTCGAGCGCCTTTACCGACGCCAGCGCAAACATAAGCACCGGCATATAGAACCACCGCGCATAGTAGATGGAGCTGTTCATAAGCTGGAACATGCTGTTCAGCACGGGGATCATGGCAAACAGTATAAGCAGGGCGATAAGCTTTTTGAGCCAGTCGCGCTTTTTGAGCTGCAAATAGGCGACCACACCCGTTACGCTGAGCAGCGGCAGCCAGCCCGCGACCGACGCCCACTTGCAGTTGGACTCCGGCGTGAATACCGGAGTAGCAGGCATGTCGGCAGGAAACAAAAAGCTGAGTATGATAAGCCAGTATCTCTGCTCGGCAGGATAGGCAAGCGACTTCCAGTCGTTGGGCAGCTCGTTGAGCCTGGGATTGCCCAAGATTCCCAGAACACTCGGCAGCAGCATAAACGCCGTCGCCGCAAAGCCGATGATCACCTCGGCGCAAAGCAGCAGAAACTCCTTTATTTTAAAGCGCCAGGTACGGGTGAGTGTGAGCATGAGAAAATACATCAGCACAAACAATGCCTGACCGGTAAAGAAGTAGTAATTGACAA
Organism: uncultured Ruminococcus sp.; assembly: GCA_902798365.1. Lineage (GTDB taxonomy): Bacteria > Bacillota > Clostridia > Oscillospirales > Acutalibacteraceae > Ruminococcoides. The sequence goes on along the minus strand of CADBWP010000009.1, from coordinate 23,607 downwards.
CGCAGGCTCCGAACACCGCAACGGCTATCAGACCTCTGCGCCTGTCAAACAAAAACGCGTCAAACGCCGCCAGCAGCAGCGGAAACGCTATCATGGGCTCGTGAAAATGGAAGAAAAAGATGTTGTAGATGGAAAAGCCCGAAAACGCATACAGCAGTCCGCCCAGCACCGCAAACATCTTGTTCTCGACATATCGCCTTATATAAAGATGAGCCGCGGCAGCCGCACAGGCGAATTTGAGCATGAACAGAGGCCCTATCAGATAGGGCACAAGCTCGTTGGGGAACGGCATGGTCATCCAGAAAAACGGGCTGCCCAAAAGATAGAAGCTGTAGCTTGACAGGGTGTCGGAGCCCAGATCGGTCAGGTGGCTCCAGCCCATTTCGCCGTTTTTTACCGAGTTTTGTATCATCTGATAAAACGGGATCTCCTGAACGTTAAAATCCCCGTAGTAATAAAAAATGCCCTTGTGGTAAACAATAAAGGGTAAGAACAGCATAATTGCGGTTCCCAGGGCTATCAAAAACGTAAGCAGCAGATAGTGTCTGTTTTTCGGTTGAAAGCGTTGCAGGCGTTTCATTTTGTGATTTCTCCGTGGTAAAAATTCTTTGACTTTTGCAAATTACATAGTATAATGGGAATAACGGCGGCGCAAAACCGCTTATATTCATGCATAATGTATTATTATACCACAGTTTTTACGGTTTTGCACCTGTTTTTAAAAAATTTTTAACGGGAGTTTATGAAATGCAGCAGTCAAATTTTTACGCGATGCTCTCGCGGATGAAATACATCAACCGCTGGGGTCTTATGAACAATACCCGCAGCGAAAACATAAGCGAGCACAGCCAGCAGGTTGCCGTGCTCGCCCATTGTCTGGTGCTTATACACAACAAGCGCTTCGGCGGAAGCCTTGACCCCGAACGCGCAGCCCTGCTCGCAGTTTTTCACGACGCCACCGAGATAATAACCGGCGACATGCCCACACCCGTAAAATATGCCAACAATGCCATGCGCGACATGTACCGCAGCATTGAGGACTCTGCGGCGGACAGGCTTGTTTCCATGCTGCCCGACGACTTTAAAACGGATTTTGATAAGATTCTTAAGCTCACCGACGAGCGCGACCGCGCTCTTGAGCCGTTTGTCAAGGCGGCGGACAGGTTCTCCGCTCTTATAAAATGCATAGAGGAAATGCGCATGGGCAACGACGAATTTCGCATGGCAAGGCAGTCGATTGAGCAGTCCATACACGAGATGAAGCTGCCCGAGGCGGAGGTTTTCTTTGAGGAATTTTTGCCTGCGTTCTCGCTCGCCCTTGACGAGCTTGAGCGGTGATACGCATAAAAATCACAAAAGAAACCGCATGATACCGCCGAAATTTTGTCGGTCGAACAACGCTTATTTCTTATTTAGAATTATTTATCGGAATAATATGGTATAATGGTATGGATACGGACAAGCTGTGCCCATTTGAGCGGGCGATTTTCGACAGCTTTCCGCCGGCGCGCAAAACTTCACCTTTTTTGCAGGAGGAAATATATGGCAGGCAATGCAAACAATCTGGTTGACATCAGCTCAAAAACCCAGATGATAAAGCTCTACAACAAAAAGGGCAGGGTGCGCAGAATACTGTGTCTTGTGTTCTCTATCATCTTTCTGTTGGGCGGAGCGGGCATGATTTATTACTACTCGCTGCTCGACACCGTAAACTATGTGGCGGACGACAAGTCCAAAACCAAGGTGACGGTTCCCGCCGACGCCAAGGACACCGACGGCAACAAGATTTTGGGCGACAGTCAGCTGCTTCAGGACTCCAAGGTGCTCAACATAATGCTGTTCGGTGAGGACAACAAGGGCGAGGACGAGCACGGACGCACCGACACCATGATTCTGCTGTCCATCGACAACACCCACAAAAAGCTTAAGCTCACATCCTTTCAGCGTGACACCTATGTTTATATCCCGGGTCACGGCTACAACAAGATAAACGCTTCTTATACGCTGGGCGGCGCGCCTCTTTCCATTCAAACCATAGAGGCAAATTTCGGCGTAAAGATCGACCGCTACGCGATAGTGGATTTTGACAGCTTTATCGACATCATCGACACCCTGGGCGGTATCGAGATGGAGGTCACTCAGGACGAGATCGACTACATCAACTATCAGATGTACAAAAACGAGCAGTCCGACGGCAACCCCGCCACCATTACGGCGGCTCCGGGCGTTGTAAAGCTCACGGGTCAGGAGGCTCTGTGGTATGCCAGAGACCGCGGCCTTACCAAGGGCGAGGACGACAACGAGATAGGCATCGACGGCGACGACTGGGACAGAACCTCGCGCCAGAGAAAGCTGATTGAAAAAATGATAAGCGACCTGAGGGGCTCCGATTTGGGCAAGATCATTTCGATCGTCAACTCAGTCGGTCCCAAGATCACGACCAACCTTAAGAAGGACGAGATCACCGCGCTTGTTTCTCACGCGCTGACCTACATCGGCTATGAGGTTGTTCAGAACTACGTCCCCAAAGAGGGCTTGTGGTACTACGACAACGATACCGACGCCGGCTCGGTCATAGCTATAGCCGACATGGAAGCGCAAAGACGCGCCCTTGCAGAGTTTATCTACGAGGAAAAGGTAGGAACCTCAAGCTCTGAGAATGTTACACAGGAACAGGTTCAGCAGTAAAATCAAACACAACAAACCGGGCTGCCGCTTGTGCGACAGCCCTTTTGCATGTTATCAATAACAACCCCACAGGGAAATATGTAAAGCGATTCAGTCGGCGCAAGCCGACACTATATCCTTATCTTTACTTATCTTAACTTAACTTATCTTATCTTAACTTATCTTGTGCTGACACTTGGCTGACAGTTGGCTGACAGTTGGCTGGCATTTGGCTGACAGTTGGCTGACATTTGGCTGGCATTTGTCCGGCATTTGTCCGGCATTTGGTGATTGACAACCGTTACCGACCCTTCAGTCTCCTTACGGCGACAGCTTTTTTTGTGAAAACGGCAACCCTTTTGTCACTACGCGACATTTTCCCTATAAGGCAATGTAAGCAACTTAAGCACAAAACATATCTGCTCACACCAAAAAGCCTCCCCTGCGATAAGGGGAGGTGTCAGCGATAGCTGACGGAGGGGTCGAAAACCTTTCTGCTCTTTGGTCTGCTTCCGGCGATTGACAAACGTTATCGACCCTTCAGTCGCCTTACAACGACAGCTTTTTATGCGAAAACGGCAACCCTTTTGTCACTACGCGACATTTTCCCCAACAGGGAAATCACCTTAGCGCAGGGGAGCCTGATGTACTCCCAAAAAACGTTAAGTTGCTACATTGCCTGTCAGAAGAATTACACACGGCTTCACCCCTACCTTTCGGCACATAATTCGCGCAATTGTAATACAGTCGGGAAGAAAACCCTTTACTCAAGCAAAGCTATCTGTCGTTACTTGCAACAGTCACTCCTTAACAAAACACAACGGTCGGGAAGATAACACTTCTCACAAGAAAAACCTTTCTGCCCGGCCTGAAAAAACTGCTCGATCTAAAAAAAACCGCGCCCGTAAAGAGCGCGGTTTTGATGTTGTTTGGGTATTATTTGAGGTATGTGCCTGTAGCGCCGATTGCGCCGGAGATTCCGGTAAAGTTGCCGGAGCTGAGCACAAATACTCTCATGTTTGCCTTGGCCAAGGATGAAACGCTGAGCGTGCCGTTGCTTACGGTCTTTCTCTCGCCCGTTACGGCGTCAACATAGGTGCCGTTGGGAACGCCCGAGAAGTCGGCGTCGCCCGAGATGGTAACGCATGCAAGGCTGTCAACTCCGCCGCCCGTGTAACGGCGAACAAACGCCATACCGTCGCCGCTTACGCCGTTTGTGGTGTATTGACCCTTTTGCAGCGCGGGAACAGCTCTTCTTATCATGTTCAGCTTTCTGATGTGCTTAGCAAGCGTGTAGTCGAGCGTGGTGTTGACCGTGCCGCTGGCGGTATATTGACCAAAGCCGGTAGCTGTTACGCTGCCCTGGAGCCTGTCGCCGAAGTATGCGCGTCCGGTAGTCGAGAGGGGAGCGTTGGGGCCTACGTCTATCTGCTGACCCTTCTGGAACTCTACCTCGGAGCCGTAGTAGATGCAGGGGATTCCGCGGAAGGTGAACATCAGGTCGAGGTTCTCGGCCCATGTTTCGGTGCCGCCGTTGAAGCGGAGCTTCTGCTGGCTGTCGGGAGCATAGTCGTGCGAGTCAACATATGTAACGTTCCAGGTGGAATCGTTGTAGTACTGGTCGGAGGATTTACCCACGTTGAAGGCATCCCAGGCGTTGTCAAAGTTCCAATGCATCGGGAAGTCGATAACGCCCGTGCGGTTTGACTTTGAATAGTCGGGGGTATGATAGTTCATATTGTTGAGGAAAACGTTCTGAGAGGTGGGAGCTCCCGAAGTGTTGGTGTGGCTTGTAAAGTGCTGGATGGAGTTGTTGTAGTTTGACTCCCAGTCGGTGGTTGACCAGTTGTTCGCCCACTGGCTCTCGGTTTCCTTCCAGCCGTAGAACGGACAGGAATCCGCCTGGAGGCCCTTGTTCCAGAACTCGCGCACACGGGTGCAGACCTCGCCGAAGATAAAGAAGTTGCTCACCTGATTATAAACGGGGAAGTAAGCGTGGTTGAGCGTCCAGCGGCTGATGTGCTTGACTGTGTCAAGACGGAAGGCGTCAACGCCCATATCGACATAATTCATGTAGCAGTCGTTGATGTAATTTGCAACCGCAGGGTTCTCGGTGTTAACGTCAACGCAGTCGCCGTCGATCTGACCGGTCTGCTCGGTGTAAGACTCCCAGCTCATATCGGCGCCGTGGTGGTAGTTGTGCGCGGTATCAACGCTGTCGGTCTTCATGCAGTTAAGTCTTGCGCCGTACTGGCTGGCGGCGTTCATGCTTGCATAGCTTGCTGCCTTTGAAGCAAGGGGGCCGTTGGGGTCGATGACCATGCTGTTTAGGCTGGCAAGATCCTGAACGGTGTTGTACTGCTTTGTGAACATCTTGCAAAGGTACTCCTCACCGAAGTTGCCGGTGTGGTTCCATACAACGTCCTGAATAACCTTCATGCCCTTTTCGTGAGCCGCGTCGATGAGATCCTGATAATCGGTGTCGTCGGACTCATAGCGCACGTCAACGGTGCCGAAGTCAAAGGCGTGATAGCCGTGATAGTCATAGCCTGAGGCGTTTGTAACAACGGGGGTGATCCAGATGGCGGAGAAGCCCAGAGCCTTTATGTAGTCGAGCTTTTCGATAAGACCCTTAAAGTCGCCGCGCCATGCGGGGTCGGAGTCGGGGTTGTTCGCCTTGGAGTCGTCCCAGCAATGCACGTTGTTGCCGGTGTCGCCGTCATAAAAACGGGTGGTCATAACAAAGTAGATGGAATCCTCGCGCATGTCGCCGCGATCCCAGTCGGTTGTCTGGGAGGGATCCTTTTTATACCACTTGTTGTTTTTGTACCACCATTCGCCCGTGTTCCTTGTCAGCTCAGCCGACTGAACACCGTTTACCACAAACAGCATGTTGACCTTGGTAAGACCGTTGAAGGTGTATCTGTAGTAGTTGTTGCCCTCGGCGGTCATAGCGGGACCGGGATAGTTTGTGGTGATGTTGGTGGGCAGGCTGTTCCAATAATAGATGGTGGGCGTGCCGCTCTCGCAGTAATAGTGCACCGTGATGCCGGAGTCCGCCGCTACCTCGGCGCCCTCTTCGACCTCGACCGCCGTTGCAGCCACTAAACCGACCGTGAGCAGCACGCAGGCGGCAAGCACTATTGCAAGAATCTTTTTAACCTGTGCCATTGATTCTCCTCCTTATCGCAGAGATAATTATACAATATATATTATAAAGTAGGTTATCCGTGTGATATTTCTTTTTTAGAATTATATAATTTTGCTTATTGCCAAAAATAAAGACCCCGTTTTGGGCATATTGAACAAAACAGCGTCTTTCCGATAAAAATGTATGAATAATGTTGAAAACAGCAGCTCCGAAAATCGAAGCTGCCGCCGTAATATATCATATTTATTATTTCGATTAAATAACTCTCACTCTTACAACGCCGTCGATCGAGCTGAGCACGTCTGTTGATTCAACGTGACCCGCAACGTCGATTACGGTGTAGGCGTAGTCGCCGCGGCTCTTGCTGAGCATTCCGGCGATGGTCGTGTTCATCTTTACCAGAGCGTCCTGAATAAGCTCGGGAACGTTCTTGTGCAGCACGCAGATTCTTGCGGTGCCTGCCGCGCGGGGCAGCGAGAGCGCCGGGAAGTTGACCGAGTTGACGATGTTGCCGTTCTCGATGTAGTCCTTTATCTGATCGCACGCCATTATCGCGCAGTTGTCCTCGCTTTCGGGTGTGGAAGCGCCCAGGTGAGGGATAACGATAACGTTTTCTTCGCCGAGGATCTGATCGTTGCCGAAGTCGGTAACATACTTTGCAACCTTGCCGCTCTTGAGCGCGTCAAGCAGAGCGGGAATGTTTACAAGGCCGTCGCGGCTGTAGTTGAGGATGCGAACGCCGTCCTTCATCTTTGCGATAACGTCGGCATCTACAAGGTCCTTGGTCTCGGGAGTGAGCGGAACGTGGATGGTGAGGTAGTCGCAGGCGGTCATTACCTCTTCGTTGCTCTTGAGCAGCTTAACAGCGGGGTCGAGCTTGAGCGCGTTGGGAACCGAAATGAAGGGGTCAAAGCCCACAACATCCATACCCAGAGCAGCTGCGGAGTTGGCTACAAGGATTCCGATAGCGCCCAGACCGATTACGCCCAGGGTCTTGCCCTTGATCTCGGGGCCTACAAACTGACCCTTGCCCTTTTCAACCATCTTGGGCATAGCGTCGCCGTTGCCCTTGAGGGTCTTTGCCCACTCTATGCCCTCTACCACCTTGCGTGAGGAGAGGAACAGACCGGTGAGCACAAGCTCTTTAACTGCGTTGGCGTTTGCGCCGGGGGTGTTGAACACCACAATGCCCTGCTCGGAGCACTTGTCCTTGGGAATGTTGTTGGTGCCTGCGCCGGCTCTTGCTATGGCAAGAAGGTTGTCGGCAAACTCCATGTCGTGCATTGCCGCGGAGCGAACCAGAACCGCATCGGGGTTTTGAATGTCGCCGCCGCAGGTGTAGGCGCTGCCGAGGCGCTCGGTGCCCACCGCAGCGATCTTATTTAAAGTTAATACATTATACATTGATGTCACCCTTAAATCACTTATTTGCCTCTTCAAAGGCCTTCATAAACTCTACGAGCTTTTCAACGCCCTCATAAGGCATTGCGTTGTAGATGGAAGCTCTCATGCCGCCTACCGAACGGTGACCCTTAAGATTAACAAGACCCGCCTCGGTGGATTCCTTGACAAACTTTGCGTCAAGGTCGGCGTCGCCCGTTACAAAGGGAACGTTCATAAGCGAACGGTCCTCGGGAACAACGGTGCCCTTGAACAGCTCGGAGCTGTCGAGGAAGTCGTAAAGCAGCTTTGCCTTCTTTTCGTTGAGCTCCTGCATCTTCTCAAGACCGCCGATGTCGTTCTTGATCCACTCAAGCACAAGCTTTGCAACATAGATGGAGTAGCAGGGCGGAGTGTTGTACAGCGACTGAGCGTCTGCGTGGGTCTTGTAGTTGAGCATGGTGGGGGTGATGTCCATGGCGTTGCCTATAAGATCCTCGCGCACGATGGCGATGGTAACGCCTGCGCCGGACATGTTCTTCTGTGCGCCTGCAAACAGAGCGCCGAACTTGGTGATGTCAAGCGGTGCGGAGCAGATGTTGGACGAGATGTCGGCGATGAGCGGGATGTCGCCCGTGTCGGGAAGCTCGTGATAAACGGTGCCGTAAATTGTGTTGTTCATGCAGATATATACATAGTCTGCGTCCTCACGGAACATGGATCTGTCGGTTTTGGGAATGTAAGAGAAGGTCTTGTCTGCCGAAGATGCAACGGCAACGGCGTCGCCGTAGCGCTGAGCCTCCTGAAGAGCCTTCTTTGCCCATTGACCGGTAACGATGTAGTCCGCCTTGTTGTTCTTGTTCATAAAGTTGAGGGCGACCATGGCGAACTGGGTGGAGCCGCCGCCCTGAAGGAACATTACCTTGTAGTTGTCGGGAATGTTCATAACCTCTCTGAGAAGCGCCTCGGCGTCCTTGATGATGTTGTCAAACGCCTTGCTGCGGTGAGACATTTCCAGCACGCTCTGACCGGTGCCCTCGTAGTCGAGCATTTGGTCTGCTGCCTTTTTCAGCACAGACTCGGGCAGCATTGACGGGCCTGCTGAGAAATTGTAAACTCTTGCCATTTGTAAAAACTCCCTTTCTATTACACGGGAAAACACAAAGCTTCCTTCATATTCCCCATAAAAAATACATATTATACTTAAAGCTGCGCAATTTTTGCAAGCAGAATCGGGTTTCCCCGCATTATTATACGCCTATTAAATACCGTTGTCAACCAAAAGCGGAAAAGATAGTTAATTTTTTAACGATTATTTTACGGCGTCCTTATCTCACCTGTCACCGAAAGAATATCCTCCTTCATGCGCAGCGCCTCGGCTCTTGCAGCCCTTGCAAAGTCGTCCTCGGTGAGACCCTGCTTTTTCCACGCGCACATAATACCGCGGCTTGAGTTGATGACCGCGCCCAGACCGTTTTTGTCAAAGGCGTTTTTGGCGTCCTGAGCGCCGCCGCCCTGAGCGCCGTAGCCCGGAACAAGGAAGAAGGTGTGCACAGCCTTTGTGCGCATTTCGGCAAGCTGGTCGGGATAGGTGGCGCCCACAACGGCGCCCACGCCCGAATAGCCGTACTTGCCGGGAAGCTCCTCTCCCCAGCCCTCGCACATCCTGCCCATCTGCTCATACACGGCAGCGCCGTTTTCAAGCTTCATGTCCTGAAGCTCGCCCGAGCTCGGGTTGGAGGTCTTGACCAGCACAAATATGCCCTTGTCCTTTTCTCTGCAAATGTTCAAAAGCGGCTTTATGCCGTCGGTGCCCAGATAGCCGTTGACGGTAAGAGCGTCGGCTCCGAACGCCTCGACAGCCTCGCCGCCGATGTCGGTCACGCCCAGGTGAGCCGTGGCGTAAGCCTCCATGGTGGTGCCTATGTCGTTACGCTTGCCGTCGGTCATTACAAACATGCCCTTTGACTTGGCGTAGGCAATGGTGTCCGCCAGCGCCCTTACGCCCTGCCAGCCGTACATCTCATAATACGCCGCCTGGGGCTTTACCGCGGGAACTATGTCGCAAATGTTGTCGATGATGGCCTTGTTGAACTCAAAAAGAGCCGCCGCAGCTCCCTCAAGGGTCTTGCCGTGCTTTTCAAAGCAGGCGTTTTTTATAGAGGCGGGAACGTAGTCGAGCTTGGGGTCAAGCCCTGCCACGGTGGGGTTCTGCATTTTTACAATGCCCTCTATCAATCTGTCAAAGCTCATAATGATACTCCTGTTGTTATGAATTGATTATATCGAACAGGTCGTTTGCGAATTTGTAATAGTCGCTCCTGTTCTCCTGAACAAACTGAATGGCGGGACGCGGATGGGTGTTGTACTGACCCGTGAGCATGTAGGGGATGTCGTAGCCCCACTTTACGCCGTCCTCGCGCAGCTTGTTCATGTGCTGCTGAATGAACCTGATTATCGGGTTGATTTTATATTTCGGGTTTTTGAGGAAGCCCAAAAGCAGCTCGAGCGAACAGTTGCCTGCGCCTCTGCCCATGCCGTCAACCGTCGCGTCAAGGTAGCTTGCGCCGTATGCCATTGCGTCTATGGTGTTGGCAAAGGCGAGCTGCTGGTTGTTGTGGGCGTGGATGCCCGTGCTTTTGCCGCAGATCTCGGCGATCTCGCCGTACATCTCGGCAAAGCGGCGCGCCTCCTCAGGGTAGAGCGAGCCGTAGCTATCCACTATATAGAAGCAGGACACGGGGGTTTGTCCTAAAATATTGAGCGCGGTGCGGATGTCCTCGGTACGCGCCTTTGAGACAGCCATTATGTTAATTGTTGTTTCATAGCCCATTTTTGCGCAGTGCTCTATCATCTCGACCGCGGCGGGAATTGTGTTGATATAGGTCGCTATGCGGATCATATCTATGGGGCTTTCCGACTTGGGGATGATGTCCTCCTCAAAGTCTGTTCTGCCCACGTCCGCCATTACGGATATTTTCATCTTTGTGTTGTTGTCGCCCACAATGCTGCGGATGTCGTCGTCCTTGCAGAACTTCCACTTGCCGAAGTCGTCCTCGTCAAATATCTCGCGCGACGCCTTGTAGCCGAACTCCATATAGTCAACGCCCGCCTTGAGGTTCGCCTTGTAAAGATCTCTTACAAAATCGTCGTCAAAGCGGAAGTCGTTGCACAGACCGCCGTCGCGGATGGTTGCGTCAACCACGCGCAGGTCTTGTCTGACGGATAAAAGATTACCCTTTTGTCCCATGTATTATCACTCCTTGAGGTTTTTAGGCAATACCGCATAATTCAGCCTTGATTTGTGCGGTGTTGCCTTTATTCTTCACATTTATAAACAGGCACGCCGCCCAGCAGGGTCATCATAACCCTGCCCGTCAGTCTCATGCCCTTGAACGGGGTGTTTTTGCTTTTGCCGTGCAGCTTTTCGGGATCGACCTTCCACTCCTTGTCAGGGTCGATAAGCGCGATGTCGGCGTTTGAGCCTACCGCAAGGCTGCCTGCCTCTATCCCCAGTATTTTGGCGGGGGCTGCGCTCATTTTTTCAATCAGCTTTTCAAACGGCATTATGCCGGTTTTTACAAGATATGTGATTCCGACCGCCAGCGAGGTCTCCATGCCTATCGAGCCGTTGGGAGCCTTTTCAAAGTCCGTCTTTTCCTGCGGAGTGTGCGGCGCGTGGTCGGTCGCTATGCAGTCGAGGGTGCCGTCAAGCAAGCCCTCGATTATCGCTCTTTTGTCCGCCTCTGTGCGCAGCGGCGGATTCATGCGATAGTCCGCGTCGCGCCTTAAAAGCTCGGTCTCGGTAAGCGAAAAGTAGTGCGGAGCGGTTTCGGCAGTCACCCTGACGCCCCTGCGCTTTGCGTCCCTCACAAGAGCAACGCTCGTCTTTGTGCTGACGTGGCAGATGTGAACGGGAACCTCCAACGCGGCGGCAAGGGCTATCTCGCGCGCCGTGCCGCAGTCCTCCGCGGCTGCGGGGATTCCCCTTATGCCGAGCCGGCGGGCGATCTCTCCGTCGTTCATTTTGCCGCCGTCGGCAAGGTACAGATCCTCGCAATGGGCGGCTACCGTCATACCCAGGGCAGGCGCCTTTTTCATTGCGTCGCTCAGGTATTTGGTGTTTTCGACCGGACGTCCGTCGTCGGACAGGGCTATGGCTCCTGCCTCTCTCAGAGCCTCGACGTCGGTCGGCTCTGCGCTTTTAAGCCCCTTTGTAACGGCTGCGGCGACATATACCCTTGCCGACGCGTCCTTTGCCTTGTCCAAAATATATTTTACGGTTTCGGGGCTGTCTGTGGCAGGTATGGTATTAGGCATTGCAAGCAGGCTTGTCACTCCGCCTGCCGCCGCGGCGCGACAGCCTGTCAGGATGTCCTCCTTGTCGGTCCGGCCGGGATCGCGCAGGTGAACGTGAATATCCACAAGCCCGGGAACCGCACACAGACCGTCGGCGTCTATGACCTCTCCCGTGCAGGAAACACCGCTGCCGAGCTCCGCGATTTTTCCGTCGCGTATCAGTATATCGAGTTTTTCGTTCAAACCGTCGGCGGGCGATACCACCCGCGCGTTTTTAATCAAGAGCTCTTTCATATGTCATCTTCTTTTCTGAGGCGGACGGCGGTCGGTACGCTTGTGAACCTGCACCAGCCCTCCGCTTGTGCGGACGGGCTGTCTGTCGCGCTGAGCCATGGTGCGCTCGCGTGCGCGTCTGCGGCGCTCCTCCTCCGCCTGCCTGCGTTTTTTTGCCGCGTGGCGGCGCTTTATGCTGCGTGTGACATTTTTTGCGAAATATCCGCAATGGACGCCGAAATACTTTAAGCCTCCGCCTATTTTTTTCATCACTCCGGCAACGTCCGGCGCCTTCTTCTGCGGCTCTTTTTCAAGCTTTTCCGCCTTTTGCTCGACCTCGCCTATAACGTCGTAGTCCTCCGCCTCCTCGATCTCGCGGCTGCTGATAACGCCGTAGATCCTGCGGTTGGGAGCCTCGTCAAAGAAGTCCTCGCTGTCCCTGAACTTGTTGTGCTTCGCCTCCTGGCGCACAAGCACCTCGTCGCTGGCGTACTCCTCAAACTCCTCGTCCTCTTCATCCTCGGGGGACGGGTCGCCGTCGGGCTCAGCCTCGCCGGGGTCTTCTTCGTCAGTCGGTTCGTCCTCTTCGGGGGCAGGCTGTGCCGGAGCCTCCTTCACGGGCGGTTCCTTTAAATACACGTATTCAACCTCGGGCTCGGGCTCCGGTTCGGGCTCGGGCTCATCTTCAAAATATTCGGAATAACCCGAATTACCGGCGGCCGTATCTGTCACACTGTCCGCACCCTCGGGTTCCTCGGGGTCAGCCGTCATTTCGGGCAGTGCCTCAATAAAATTTTCGTCGTCCTCCAGATCGCCAAGCAGTCTGTCGATGTCCTCGTCAGAATACTTTCTCGGCGTGCCGTCGTCGTAATCGTCAAGGTCAAAATCGACCAAGCCGTACTCGGGTCGGGGCTCGGGCTTCGGCGGCTCATAGCGCCGGGGCTCGGGCTTCGGCGGCTCATAGCGCTGGGGCTCGGGCTCATATCCTCCGAAGCTGTCATCCTCGCCGTAGCCGTAGCCGTCGTCATAGCCGTCGCCGGGGTAGTCATTCTCGACGGGCTGCTCCGCGTCGGACGCGCCGCCCGCGGGCTTGAAGCCCGAATACTTGCCGGCAAGCTCCTCTAATATCTTATCGTTCTTTTCTATCTTTTTGCGGCTTTTTGCCCTTTTTACCGACACGATGATAATGATGAGTATAACTATCAGCAGCAGCGCACCTGCTCCTATAATAATGAACAGCACGGTGTTTTCGCTGCTGAACAGACTGCTGAAAAAGTCAAGCTTGAAGCGCACGCTTTTTACTATGCTCATCAGGGTGCCGTAGTCCTCGCTCTGCACGTTTTTTCCGTTGCGCTGCATGGTGAGGCTGTAGAATTTGCCGTTATACACGGTGACGGACTGGTACTGTCTGTAGCTTTGTCCGGTTGAGGCGTCGGTGCTGTAGAGCGCAAAGTTGAGCCACATGGAATCGTCGCCTGCCTCGTCGGGAGTGCACTCGGTGTATCTTGCCGAGGAGTCGGAATAGCTTTGAAAGTTCTGGGCGATCTCTGCAAGACCGTTGTTGTCCATCTGATTAAAGTTGCCTATGCTTTTGCTCTGGTCGCTGTCCGACACCGAAAGAGTGACTATCACGGTCTCCATGTCGTCCGTCGCCTGCATGTAAATATCCGCCTGCTCAAAGCTCGCCATGGTGGTGTTGTAGTCGAGCCCGTGCAGCGAAAAATAGCGGTCGTCGGGAGCGCTTGAACGGGTGACAGCCGACATGCCCTCGGGCAGGGTGAGCTGAAAGCTGTCAAGCTCCTTTATGCTTATCTTTTGCTCCGCCGCAAAAACGCCGAAGCACGACACGGCGGCAACTGCGGTGCAAAGCAAAACCGCGCCGAGCCGTTTGCATAATTCAGGTGTGCGGATTGCACAGTAAGATTTTTCGTCAGGTTGTACAAATAAATCGAGGTAAGGCTGTCGCCTTGCCGAGATTTTTTGGGCAAGATGACGGAACAATATTCAAGCAAGCCGTGCGCCTTGAATTGTGCGGTGTTGCCTTAACTTTTTCGGACGCCAATATTTTGACAGATAATGACAAAACGGCTGCCGTGCGTTGCATATAAATACCCGACCCCCGCAAAGGCGCGGGAGCCGGGTAGGTTTGTATCGGTATGATTATTCCTGATGCTTAAAGGTCGGCACCAGCTCGGCAAGCAGGCCGACGGTGGTTTCGCTGTCGTTTGCCTCGGCGCTTTCGTGCAGAGCCTTGAGCTTTTTGAGCATGTTGTCGGGGTCGATCTGGATCTGATTTCCTATGAAAATCTTCTTGTTCTCGGTGGATTTCAGACCCTCCTCGTCCATAAGCAGCTCCTCAAACAGCTTTTCGCCGGGACGAAGCCCCGTAAACACAATGGGAACATCCTTGTACGGCACCTTGCCGTACATGCGGATAAGGTTTTCGGCAAGGGTCGTTATCTTTACGGGAGCACCCATGTCGAGCACGAAGATCTCGCCGCCCTTTGCCATTGCGCCCGCCTCAAGCACCAGCGACACGGCCTCGGGTATGGTCATAAAATAGCGGATGATGTCCGGGTGTGTCACCGTCACGGGCGAGCCGCTCTCTATCTGACGGCGGAAAAGCGGAATTACCGAGCCGTTTGAGCCCAGCACGTTGCCGAAGCGCGTTGTAACAAATTCGGTGTGCTTGCTCTCCTGCGCCTTGTACTGTATTATCATCTCGCAGGCGCGCTTTGTGGCGCCCATTACGTTTGTGGGGTTAACCGCCTTGTCGGTCGAGATCATCACAAACTTGTCCGCGCCGTAAAACTCGGCGAGGGTGGCGACGTTAAAGGTGCCGAAAACGTTGTTTTTAACAGCCTCCTCGGGCACGGTCTCCATAAGCGGCACGTGCTTGTGAGCTGCCGCGTGAAAAACTATCTGCGGACGGTACTTTTTAAAGATTGATTCCATCTTGTCATAGTCGCGCACCGATGAAATGAGCGTGACAAGGTCGAGCGAATCGCCGTATTCAAGGCGCAGCTCCTGCTGGATGTCATAGGCGTTGTTTTCGTAAATATCTACGATGATGACCTGCCTCGGATTGTAACCTGCAATCTGGCGCACAAGCTCGCTGCCTATGGAGCCGCCGCCTCCCGTCACCATGCAGACCTTGCCGCGAATAAACCTGCTTATCTTTTCGCGGTTGAACTCTATCGGCTTTCTGCCCAAAAGATCCTCTATTTTTATCTCTTTTGCCTGAGAAATAAGCTCCGTGTGCTTTTCGTCAAACAACAGCTCGCTTAAGTAGGGAACCACCTTGATCTTGCAGTTTGACGACGAGCAGTAGTCGAGGATGCGCCTTTTGTCGCTTTCCTCGCAGGACGGGATCGCAACTATTATGCTTTCTTGCACAGCCTGGGTATCTCGGGCGTGGTGCCCACCACCTCAACGCCCATTATTTTTGAGCGCAGCTTTGTGGTGTCGTCGTCAATAAAGCAAACGGGCTCAAGCTCGGACGAGGGATTGCTTTTGTCATATCGCGCGTTTTTAATTTCGGCAAGGATCATTCTGCCTGCCATGCCGGCGCCGACTATCATGGTGCGTTCCTGAATTTCAACGTTTTCCGCCTTTGTCAGGATCAAAAACGTCTTTTTAAACGCCAGCCTGAAAAGCAGCATTCCCGAAACCGCGACAATGCAGAAAAGAATGGTGAATATCTTGCGCGGCTCCTTGCCGGTTTCAAGGCTGAAAAGCACAAGGATAAGATGCCCCAGCACAAAGCCCGAGGCGCCGGCAACGCCGCATACCAAGTAATCGCGTATGTTGAAATACCGCCACAGCACCGAATACGAGCCCGTGACAAAAAGCATGAGCACGCAGGTTATCACGTCGATAACTATGTTGTAGATCAGCATCGAATTCATTTCGGGGCCGATTATCTTCGTGACGGACAATGCAAAATTTATAACGATTCCGCTAACCATAATGATGATGATATCGGCTATCATCAAAATAAGCTTGCGGGAGTTGACCTTCTTCATACGCCTTTCTCCTAAACCAATCCCAAATCGCGCAGAGCGCTCTTTTTATTCTTTTGCAGAACAATAACCCGTTCGTTCCGCCGTTCGCATAAAATATCAGTATAATTATATAGCATCGCGCAAAAAATGTCAAACACTTTAGAGTGCACACCCGGAATAGTTTTTCCGGCTCCCCTCAATTTCTGTTTTAACAAAATATATTGCATTTTTAAGAATAATTTGATAAAATATATATGGAAACAAAACTACCTGAGAGGAGTATTCATATGATCGGTATAATTTGTGCACTAAAAATCGAGGTTGACGGACTTAAGGCGCTTATGGAAGCCCCCGAGACCACCCAAAAGGCGGGTCTGGAGTTTTTCAGCGGCAAGATCTTTGACAAGGACGTGGTGCTTTTGGAGTGCGGCGTGGGCAAGGTCAACGCTGCGGTAGGCACCCAGATAATGATCGACCTGTTCAAGCCCGACGTCATCATCAACTCGGGCATAGCCGGAAGCCTTTCCAAAAACCTTACCATCGGCGACATCGTTGTTTCGAGCGACTGCGTTGAGCACGACTTCAACTGCACCGCTCTTGACGAGCCCCGGGGTCAGCTGTGGTTCACCAATGAAAAGCGCATCGACATCCCCGCCGACAAAGAGACCAGCGCAAAGCTTGCAGAGTGCTGTCAGGGGCTTGGCTCGCATGTGCTGGTGGGCAGGATAGCCACGGGCGACGTGTTCATCGTTTATCGCCGCCAGCGCGAGGCGATCGCCATGGAATTTGACGCTCTGTGCTGCGAGATGGAGGGCGGAGCCGTGGGTCATGTTTGCTATATGAACAAGGTGCCGTTCGCTATCCTTCGCTCTATCAGCGACGACTTCAAGTTCAACAAGCCCGAGAATTACGACGAATTCAAGGAGCTTGCCGCCGACAGAGCCATTAAGGCGATGAAGATGTTCATAAGAATGGATTGATTTCATTGTTCAAAACCCGCGCGCCCTTTTGTGACGTGCGGGTTTGTTGTGCCTGCG
This sequence comes from uncultured Ruminococcus sp., assembly GCA_902798365.1. Lineage (GTDB taxonomy): Bacteria > Bacillota > Clostridia > Oscillospirales > Acutalibacteraceae > Ruminococcoides. The sequence continues at coordinate 6,796 of CADBWP010000009.1, read as the reverse complement.
GTTATAAAAACGCCCTCAGCTCTTTGATATGCTCCTGCTCAACGTCGAGCATCTTTTTTGCCAGAAGGGTGATGTTTGGGTCGGTGCGGTCATAGTCGCGCAGGTGCTGAGCTATTTTGTTGACGCCCATCGTGTTGCCCTTTATCATCATTTCCGCGATGTGCGAGGGCGACGGGTCGCGCTTAAGATCTCTGCCTGCGGCAAGGTTGGTCATCGCCTTTGCCACGGGATTGACACGGTGGAGCTCCGCGCCCAGCCCCTTCAGCATACTGCCTGCCGTGCTGTAGATCTTTCCGTACCGCGCAAGCTGACGGCACAGCACAAGGTCAACGCCCTGCGAGGGCTTTGACCTGCGCACGCTGTTCACGCCCTGACAGCCCATCTCGGCATTTTGAAGAATGTACGTCAGCATTTCAACATCGTTTATCAAAAAAATCACCTCATTGCCATTATTGCCCGATTTTTCCCCGATATACGGTTGAAATGTTTTTGTTTTTGTGCGATAATAACGGTATCTGCTAAACATCCCGGTCGCTGCTTTTTCAGACAAAAAAATCGGCCGGAATACTCCGACCGAAATGTTTATTGGATCATTACGCGAGGATCTCACCGTCAACCGTGCCCGCAAGGCCTGCGGCGTTGCTTTCGTCGGTGTCGATGTGCATGGCGGGCGCGTACTTTTCGCTTACGCGAACAACAACGTCGCCGAAGATAGTCTCTCTGCCTGTGCCCTCGCCAACCTTTACGGAAACGATCTGCTTGTCCTCAAGGCCGTACTCAACCGCCGACTTGGGGTCGAGGTGAATGTGCCTCTGCGCCGCAATAACGCCCTGTGCGATCTCGACCTCGCCCTTGGGGCCGATGATCTTGCAGCCGGGGGTGCCTGCAACGTTGCCTGATTCTCTTACGGGAGCGGCAACGCCGAGCTTGCGCGCGTCGGTGAGCGATACCTCAACCTGATCCTCGGGTCTTTCGGGACCCAGGATAGACATGGTCATCTCGCCTCTGGGGCCTACCACGGTAACCTTTTCAAAGCAGGCAAACTGACCGGGCTGCGAGAGATCCTTTTTGTTTGTAAGCTGATAACCCTCGCCGTAAATAGCGTCGAGAGTAGCTCTGCACACGTGAACGTGATGTGCGGAGGTTTCTACCATAATTTTCATGTTTCATACCACCATTCTAAATTAGCCGTAGGGCTTTTAGATTATATTACTACATTTCAAATCATTTTTCAACCACAAAAAAGAATAATAGGGGAAATAACTATGTACAAAACCTGGGAAGAACTTAAGGCGGCGTGCGAGGGCTGCCGCAAATGCGGACTGTGCGAAACACGTCACAACGTTGTGGTGGGCGTGGGCAGCAGCGCCGCCGAGGTAATGTTTATCGGCGAGGGTCCCGGCGAGAACGAGGATCTTCAGGGCGAGCCCTTTGTGGGAAGAGCCGGCAAGCTTCTTGACAAAATGCTGACCGCCGTTGACCTTGACAGGCAAAAAAACATCTACATAGCCAACATAGTAAAATGCCGTCCGCCGCAGAACCGCGACCCGAAGCCCGAGGAGCAGGAGCTGTGCATAGACTGGCTGCGCGACCAGGTTAGGCTTATCCGCCCCAAGATAATAGTCTGCCTGGGAAGGATAGCCGCGGCGCGCATAATCAAGCCCGACATAAAGATAACCCGTGAGCACGGTCAATGGATCGAGAAAAACGGAGTGCTTATGATGGCAATGCTGCACCCGGCGGCGGTTTTGCGCGATCCTCGCCGCAAGCCCGAGGCATTCAACGACTTTTTGATCCTGCGCGATAAAATAGAGGAGATATGCGAACACACTTACCGGCAATGAGGTAGAGCTATGAGCTTAGTGGAATTTCATGATGTTTATAAAAAGTACATAATGGGCGAGGTCGTGATAAACGCCGTTGACGGCATTTCGTTTTCCATTGAGGAGGGCGAATTTGCCGTTGTTGTGGGCGCGTCGGGCGCAGGCAAGACCACCGTGCTCAACATTCTGGGCGGCATGGACAGCTGCACCGGCGGACAGATAATGGTGCGCGGCAAAGACATTAGCCGATACACCGACCGCGAGCTTATAGAATACCGCCGCTTTGACATCGGCTTTGTCTTTCAGTTTTACAACCTTGTGGCAAACCTGACGGCGGCTGAAAACATAGAGCTTGCGGCACAGATATGCAAAGATCCGCTCACAGCCGAACAGGCGCTTGAAAGCGTCGGGCTGTCCGACAGGCGCGACAACTTTCCCGCCCAGCTTTCGGGCGGCGAGCAGCAGCGCGTGAGCATTGCGCGCGCCCTTGCCAAGCGACCGGGGCTTTTGCTGTGCGACGAGCCCACCGGCGCTCTGGATTACAACACGGGCAGGCAGATTTTGGGCTTGCTTCAGGACACCTGCCGCCGCGAAAAAATGACCGTGGTGCTCATCACCCACAACAGCGCCATCACCCCCATGGCGGATCACGTAATAGAGATGAAAAGCGGCAGGATAGTCCGCGACATTTACAACCCCAACCCCAAATCCATTGAAGAAATAGAGTGGTAAGCGGCTCTGCCAAAATTTACGCCGAAAGAAGGTGAGTACATTGACCAAGGCTCTGCTTAAAAACACCTTTCGTGAAATAAAAAACACCAAGGCGCGGTTCATCTCGATAATGGCTATAATCGCGCTGGGCGTGGGCTTTTTTGCCGGAATCAAGTCAACCAGCCCGTCTATGTACCGCCTTGCCGAGGATTATTACAACGAAACACGCCTGATGGACTTTCGCCTTGTCTCAACCGCGGGCTTTACCGAGGAGGACGTTGCTGCGGTCGCCGCGACAGAGGGCGTGCAAAGCGTTATGCCGTCGTATTTTGCAGACGTTATGACCTCTGCCGAGGACGGCGGCGACATTCTGCGGCTGATAGCCCTGCCGCGGGCTTACGGCGACAGCGAGCCTCTCAACACCGTTACCGTGACCGAGGGCAGAAGCGCGGAGAACACCGGCGAGATCCTCGTCGATTTCAGCGGCTTTGCCGCAAGCCGCCACAAGCAGGGCGACAAAATAAGGCTTTCTCCCACCGCGGGCGACACAAAGATCTCGGGGCTGTTAAAATCCTCCGAATTTACCGTAGTGGGCAAGGTACAGTCGCCGCTGTACATCTCTTATCAGCGCGGCACCACCACGATAGGCGACGGAAAGATCGACGAGTACATGTACGTTACCTTTGACGAGTTCAAGCCCGAGCGCTACACCGAGCTTTATGTAAAGGGCGATTACTCCGACACGCTCTCTCCGTTTTCCGACGAATACGAAAGCCGCACAAACGAGCTTAAGGCGCGGCTCGAGGAAACCGCGCACCTGCGCGAGCAGGACATTGACATAGATTTCATTAATGAATCGGAGCAAAAGCTTGAGGACGGCAAGGCAGAATATGAAAGAGAAAAGGCGAACGCCGAAAAACAGCTTGCCGACGCCGAAAAGCAGCTTGCCGACGGAGAGGCGGAATACGCCGAAAAAATTGCAGAGGGGCAGAAAAAGCTTGATGACGCCCAAAGGGAGCTGGAGCAGAAAAGCCAAATCCCGAGTCAGGCAAGCAGCGATTATTCGGTTGCTATGGCAGCGGCAAACGCCATGATAGCCGAAAAGGAAGCGCAGCTCACGGCAGGCGAGGCTCAGTACAACAACGCCAAGGCGGCAGCTGAGAGCGAGATAGCCGTCGCTCAGGCTCAGATAGACAGCGGACGGGCGCAGTATTCAGCGAAGTACCAAACCTTCAAGGCGTCTCAGGAGCCGCTGCTCGAGCTTGCCGAAACTCAGGCAAGGGCAAAAATCGAAATCCTAAAGGCGTCCGTCGCCGCAGCAGCCGACCCCGAAAAAAAGGCGAAGCTTGAGGCACAGCTTGCGGAAGCGCAAAACAGCCTTGACGAGCTTGAGCAGCAGCGTCAATACGCAAACGAACAGCTTGAAGCCGCAAAGGCGCAGCTTGACGCAGCTCAGCAGACCCTTGACCAAAAGGCGGCGGAGGGCAGAGCGCAGCTTGCCGAGGCAAAAGCGCAGATAGACAGCGGACGGGCGCAGCTTGCCGCCGCCAAGGAGGAGCTCGACAACCAGATGAAAAGCGGACAGGCGCAGCTTGGCAAGGTGGCGTCTCTGCTTGACAGCGCATGGGCGGAGCTTGAAGCCGGCAAGGAGGAGTTTGAAAAGCAAAAGGCCGAGGGTCGAAAAAAGCTTGACGACGCGCGAGCGGAGCTTGAATCCAAAAAAGCCGAGGCGGAGCAAAAGCTCGCCGACGCCCGGGACGATATAGACAGCGCCGAAAACGGCATTAAAAACCTGCGCGACCCAAAGTGGTACGTGTTCACGCGCGAGGACACGCCCGGCTACTACACCTACACGCAAAACGCCGACAGGCTTGACGCCGTGGCGTCGGTGTTCCCCCTGTTCTTTTTGCTTGTGGCGGTGCTTGTGTGCGTGACCACCATGACGCGTCTTATAGAAGAAAAGCGCACCGAAACCGCTACCCTTAAGGCGCTGGGCTACGGAAACGGCGCGATAATCACAAAATATATAATCTATTCGATGACGGCGGCCGTTGCCGGAAGCGTTATCGGCACGGCGCTGGGCATATCCTCGCTGCCGTTCATCATATACAACGCCTACAAAATAATGTTTTACATAGGCGACATAACCCTTGTGCCCCACACGCCGTCCATCGTGCTGGGCATACTTGCGGCGGCGCTGACAACGGCGGCGGTTTCGGTCACGGTCTGCATGAAATCGCTCAGGATAAAGCCGGCGCAGGCAATGCGCCCCAAGGCTCCCAAGGCAGGCAAGCGCATATTGCTTGAATACATAACGCCCCTGTGGAAGCGCATGAGCTTTACCGCCAAGCTGACGGCGCGCAACCTGTTCCGCTACAAGGTTCGCCTATGCATGACGGTCATAGGCGTCGCGGGCTGCACCGCGCTTATAGTGGCGGCGTTCGGCCTGCTGAACAGCTTTGATCCGCTCACCGAGACCCAGTACGGCGAGATCTTCACCTTTGACGCGGTCGTTGTGCCCAAAAGCGGCGGCACGGCAGAGCAGATGGCATGGCTTAAGCAGCTTGCGCGCGACACGGGAAAAACCGACGCGGTTATGCTGCTTGCGCAGGAGGAGCTCACCGTGACCTTTAACGGCCGGTCAACCTCGGGCGCCACCTCGCTTTGGGTGCCCGAAAACGCGGAGGATATGAACAGCATCATCTGCCTGCGCAGCCGCTTGGATCACACTCCGCTCACACCCGACGACAGCGGCATAATGCTCAACGAAAAGCTTTGCGAGACCTTCGGCATCCGCACGGGAGACACCGTAAAGCTCAAAACCGAAAACGGCGAGGCAGAGGTGACGGTCAACGGCATTTATGAGCATTACATCAACAACTTTGCCTTTATGACGCCTACGCTGTACCGCGAGCTGTACGGAAAAGAGCCCGAGTGCAACCTGCTTAACGTGCGCCTTACCGACGACAGCGAGCAGGGCGAAAACGCGTTCAGCGGCGCGATACTGGGCGACAGCCGCGTTACCGCCGTGTCGTTCATGGGTCAGACAATAAAGGATTTTAAAAACATGCTCAGCTCGCTGAACATGGTTGTGGTCGTTATGATCGTGTGCGCCGCCGCCCTGGCGTTTGTGGTGCTGTACAACCTGACCAACATAAACATTGCCGAGCGCGTGCGCGAAATAGCCACCTTTAAGGTGCTGGGCTTTTACAACCGCGAGACCTCAAGCTTTATTTACCGCGAGAACATTATCCTCACCTCTCTGGGAATAATCGGCGGGCTGTTTTTGGGCGTGCTGCTCACGGGCTTTATTGTCAAGACCGTCGAGATAGACAACATAATGTTCGGCAGAGAGATATACCTCACCTCCTTCCTGTTCTCTGCCGCGCTTACAATGCTGTTTTCGCTGCTTGTAAACGCTGCCATGAGCAAAAAAATAAAGGCTGTCAATATGGTTGAAAGCCTTAAAAGTGTGGAGTGATATTCTTCGTTATGCAAAACGGGCTGTTGCAATAAGGCTCCCCTGCGATAAGGGGATTTCCCTGTTAGGGAAATGACGTCAACTTAAGCACAGAACATATCTGTCTGCACCAAAAAGCCTCCCCTGCGATAAGGGGAGGTGTCAGCGACAGCTGACGGAGGGGTCGAAAGCTTTTCTGTTATTGGTCGAAATATGGTAATTGCCCGGCGACAGCTCCCCTTAGCGCAGGGGAGCCTAACGCGCTATCTAAAAACGTTAAGTTGACGACATTGCTTGTTAAGGGAAATGACGTCAACTTAAGCATAGAACATATCTGTCTGCACCAAAAAGCCTCCCCTGCGATAAGGGGAGCCTCTATCAAAAAACAGTAAGAGTTGACGCACTATCCTGACAGGAAGCAATTGGCTGTTACATAAGGGGATTTCTCCGCGCGCTTTGCTTGGTCGAAATGGCAGCTTAGCTAATTATTGCAAAAAGCAAAAAGTATTAGCAAATAGCGGTAGATTGTATCTTGACATTTTCATTTGAATATGCCATTATTTATACAGAGCCGCATTGGCTTTCCCCGACCGGCAATTGCAGCCCATTCAGGGAAAGCCGATTGTCGGTTCTTTTTTTAGGCAATACCGCATAATTCAGGTGTACGGATTGCGCAGCAAGATTTTTCGTCAGGTTGAACAAATAATACTATTATTCAATAAAACACTTTAAAAATTGAAATCAATGTGGTATAATTTATACGGTGATAAAACGATGAGTTATACATTTACAGCACATGATA
>CADBWP010000008.1 GCA_902798365.1 uncultured Ruminococcus sp. | reverse complement strand
CCGACAACCTCGGCATGAACCGACGGGTCGCGAGCAACGCCTTTTTTGCCCCCCTTTTCTCTGCCTGCCTCAAACTGCGGCTTTATCAGACAGCCAGCCTGAGCGTTTTCAGCCATCAGCTCGCGTGCAACGGGCAGAATAAGCCTAAGCGAGATAAACGACACATCTACCGAGAAAAAGCCGATCTCATCGGGCACCTGTTCGCGCGTTACCTTTCGCATGTTGGTGCGTTCAAGGTTGACGACGCGGTCGTCGGTGCGCAGCTTCCACGCGAGCTGACCGTAGCCCACGTCTATGGAATACACCTTTTTTGCGCCATTTTGAAGCATACAGTCGGTAAAGCCGCCGGTTGAGGCGCCTATATCCATTGCCGTGACCCCGTTAAGGTCGAGGTCAAAGCTTTCTATTGCTTTTTCAAGCTTAAGACCGCCGCGGCTGACATACCTGAGAGCGTTGCCGCGAACCTCTATATCGGCGTTTTCGTCATATGCTGCGCCGCACTTGTCCGCCTTTTGGTTGTTCACATAGACAAGCCCTGCCATTATTACAGCCTTTGCCTTCTCTCTGCTTTCGGCAAAGCCCTTTTCATAAACCAATATGTCAAGTCTTTTTTTCATTGTGCCTAATGTCCTTTTTTATGGTTTCTACCATACCGCTGCTGTCAAGCCTGAGCTGAGCCAGCGCCTCGCTGACCGACATCTGCTTGATAAAACGGTCGCCTATCGCTTTGATGTGATAGCTTCCCTTAAAGCCTCTCATTCCCATCAAATCGGCAAACTGACGTGCGATGCCGCCGTTTTTTACTCCTTCTTCAAAAAACCAAACCACACGGAAACGCGAGGCGAAGAAAACCGCCTCCTGGCTTACCGGTCTTATTTTGCAAAGCTTGAGGATACAAACGTCGATATTGTTGTCGGCAAGCGTCTTTTTTGCCTGACACGCGCAGGAAAACAGACGTCCGTAGGTGATTATCAGATACCCGGCGTTTGGATTTCCGTAAATGTTGTAATCTATGCTCTCCTCATAAAAATCGGAGGGCTTGTACATCTCTCCGCCGCGCGGATAACGCACAACCGCAAGACCCTTCTGCTTGTACAGCGCGTCTGAAAGACATTTGCGCAGACCGTCAAAATAAGCCGGAGAGTAAATTGTTGAATTTGGAATTGTGTTGACCATAGAAACGTCGAACACACCCTGATGGGTCTCGCCGTCGCTTCCCACTATGCCCGCGCGGTCAACTGCGAGCACAAGGTGGTTGTTGCCCAGCGCCGCGTCGTGGATAAGCTGGTCGTAAGACCGCTGCAAAAAGGTGGAATACACCGCAAAAACGGGACGGTAGCCGCGCGAAGCGAGTCCGCAGCCAAAGGTGACCGCGTGCTCCTCGGCTATGCCGACGTCGAAAAAGCGGTTTTTAAATCTTCTTGAAAACTCCTGCAGCCCTGTTCCGCCCGACATTGCGGCGGTGATGGCGCAGATCTTGTCGTCATGCTCGGCAAGGCTGCAAAGCTCCTTTCCGAACACAGCCGAAAAGCCGTCGTGGCTGGACATGGGCTCGCCCGAGTCGATGTCGAATTTTCCTATGCCGTGGAACTCTCCGGGCTTGTCCTCGGCGGGCTGATAGCCCTTGCCCTTCTTGGTTACGACGTGTATCAAAACGGGCGTGGTGTTTTTCTTTGCCGCCTTAAAGGCGTTTTCAAGCTCCTCCACGTTGTGACCGTCTATGGGACCGAGATAGGTAAAGCCGAAGCAGTCAAACAGGGTGTTTTTATATACAAGGTTTTTGATTTTTGATTTGCTTCCGCGCAAAAACCACTTCATGGCTCTGCCGATGAGCGGAATCTTTGACAGCCCGCGCTCGGTGTATTTTTTGACGCGTATGTACCACGGCTGAATCCTTACGGTGGTGAGATAGCGCGGAAATGCACCCACGTTTTTTGATATGGACATTTTGTTATCGTTGAGGATAACAATAAAGTTTTTGTTGAAGCGTCCGGCGTTGTTCATAGCCTCAAACGCAAGGCCGCCCGTAAACGAGCCGTCGCCTATCACGGCGATAGTATGACTGTTGTCGCCGCTGAGAAGCTTGGCGTTGGCTATTCCGAACGCCGCCGATATTGACGTGCTGCTGTGACCCGTGTTGAAGTCGTCATATTTACTCTCTTCCCTTTTTGGAAAGCCCGATATGCCGCCCTTAAGGCGCAGCGTATCAAAGTCTGCATACCTGCCGGTGAGCAGCTTGTGCGTATAGCTTTGATGACCCACGTCCCACACAAGGCTGTCCTTGGGAAAGTTGAAGCTGCGGTGCATTGCCACGGTGAGCTCAACAACGCCCAGATTAGGCGAAAGGTGTCCTCCGTTGAGGGATACGACCTCTATGAGTTTTTCGCGCACCTCGGCACACAGCTCGGCAACCTGTTTTTCATCAAGCCGTTTTACGTCATCAGGTGATTTAATTTTCGGTAGCAGCTTATATTCACCCATAATGATTTCCTTAATCTAACGCAATTAATTCTAAAATAGAATTATTTCTTTCTGTTTGCGAGCTCACGCGCAAAGCTTTTAAGCGCCGAGGTGTCACCCTCAAAGCTGTCGAGCGCCGCTTCTGCCTGAGCGGTCAGTTCATTTACAAGCCTGCGACATTCTTCAATGCCGAGCAGCGAAGCGTAGGTTGACTTGCTGTTTTCGGCGTCGCTGCCCACGGGCTTTCCAAGCTCTTCGTTTGATGACGTACAGTCGAGTATGTCATCCTGTATCTGGAACGCTATGCCGATGCTTTCGCCGTAAAGCGACGCAGCTTTTATCTGACTGTCGTCTGCTCCCGCGGCAATGCAGCCCAGCTCGCACGCCGCCTTGATAAGGCAGGCGGTTTTTTTGTAGTCCATCTCGCGCAAGACCTCGATGGGCGCGTTTGTGTTTTCGCTTTTGAGGTCGATGACCTGTCCGCCTACCATTCCCGTTGCGCCCGCGTAGTTTGCAAGAACGGCTGCGGCGCGGCGGCAGGCGCGGTCTCCCACAAGCTCTGCCGTGCTGTCGGAGGCGATAGTGCCAAACGCAAGGGTCAAAAGCGAATCACCTGCCAAAAGCGCTATGTCCTCACCGAATACCTTGTGATTTGACGGCTTGCCGCGGCGAAGGTCGTCGTCGTCCATGCACGGCAGGTCGTCGTGAATAAGCGAATAGGTGTGTATCATCTCTACCGCGCAGGCAAAGGGCAGAGCTTTTTCGGTGTCGCCGCCGCAAAGCTCGCAGAAACGAAGCACAAGCGCCGGACGGACGCGCTTGCCGCCCGCCTCAAGGCTGTATCTCATCGCCTCTATCAAGACACTTTCCCTGCAATTATCGTCGGGCAAAAAGCCGTACAACGCCGATTCTGTCTGTGCCGTGTAATCATTCCTCATAAAAATCATCCTCCGCCGAAAGCTGTTGCAGCCTGTCGTTTATTACGGTAACGGTTCCCTTGTATTCGTTGAGCGTGTTCATGCAAAATGCGAGAAGCTCGCCTGCCTCTGCATACAGCTCCATAGCTTCCTTCATGGGCAGCGCCTCGTTTTCAAGGCGCTTTATCGCTTCTTCAAGCTTTTCCTGAGCCTGTTCTATTGTCATGTTTTTATCCATTGTTTTCCTCCCTGAGGTCGGCGTATTCAAGCAGCCGCTGCATTCTGTGGTTGGCGCCGCTGCGGCTTATGGGCGGCGTCAGGTTCTGACCCAGATCTCTGAGCGACATTTCGTGGTTTTCAAGCCTGAGCTTGGCGATCTCTCTCAGATCGTCGGGAAGCGCCTCTATGCCTGTTGTGCGCCTTATATGTTCAATAGCCTCAAGCTGCTTTGCCGAGGCGGACGCTATCTTTGTTATGTTGGCGACCTCGCTGTTTATGCGGCGGTTCACATTGTTGCGCACCTGCTTTACCGCCTTTGTGCCCATTATCTCCATAGCACCGTTTGGAGCGCCGATATAGGTAAGCAGGTCGCAAATCTGCTCGCTGCCCTTGAAATAAACCACATAAGCGCCGCTTCTTGACACGGTTTTGGGAGAAAAGGTACACTCAGTCACCTCGGACAGGATCTTGCACAAATCGACGCTGAGATTCTTGTAAGGAGCGCAAAACTCGGCGTGATAGCTTTTATTAGGGTTGCTCACGGAGCCGCAGCTGAGAAATACTCCCCTGACAAACGCCGCCATATACTCGTCACCGAAGATGTTTGCGCGGTTAACTCTTAGGGTTATCTGACTGCCGCTGTGACCGAAGTCCTCAAAAATGCGCTTGCAGTCGTCGGAATCGACAACCGAAAGCTTGTACAGACGGCTGTCGCCCGAGCGCGCACGCAGCGCGGTCTGCTTTTCTATAATGGGCATATACAGGTTTTCGAGCAGCATGGCGAGCCTTTTTGCGGCGTGAGAACATTCGGTCGTGAAGGTTATTTTGTCCTCTCGAAAGCGCTTGCCGAACAGAAGCATGCCGTACAGCTCCGCCTTAAGCTGCTCTCTGTCAAAGCTTTGGTGAGAACACAGCTCTTTTTTTACTTCTGATGAAAAAGACACGGCTCCTCCTATTTTGCAACATCGCGGTGCTGGATAACACACTTATAGCCAAGCTTTAAAAAGTGCTCTTCAAGCTGACGCGCAACGGTAACGCTTCTGTGCTTGCCGCCCGTGCAGCCTATGCCCACAACAAGCTCGCTTTTGCCCTCTTTTAAATACAGCGGAACCGCAAAATCGAGCAGGGACAGGGTATGCCTTACAAACTCCTGGGTTTCTCCGCTGCCCAAAACATAGTCCCTCACCGGCTTGTCAAGACCTGTAAGAGGCTTTAGCTCGGGGATATAAAACGGATTGGGCAGGCAGCGGACGTCGATTATCATGTCTGCCTCGAGCGGGATACCGTATTTGAAGCCGAAAGACATGAAGGTGAGTGTAAGCGCCTGAGAGGTGTCGTCCATAAACATCGACATAACGCGCTCACGCAGCTGCTTGTTGGACATATAGGTGGTGTCTATATAATAATCTGCAAGGTTTCTGACGGGAACGAGCAGCGCCTTTTCAAACTCTACGGCGTCTATGACCGAGCCGTCCTTTAGTCTGTCCGAAAGCGGATGACGGCGGCGGGTCTCCTTGTAGCGTATAACAATGGAATCCGTTTTTGCACCGAAAAACAGAATCTTTACGTTGCTGTGGGTGGTTTTGAACTCCTCGAGCAGGGTGTTCATCATCTTGTAGTTTTCGTTTCCCCTTACGTCAACCACAACCGCCACGCGCGACATGTTGTCGTCCTCAGAGCTGAGGCAGAGCGAATACAGCGTTGGAAGAAGCGGTGCGGGGATATTATCGACGCAGTAGTAGCCGATGTCCTCCAGCACACGCAGAGCCGAGGTCTTGCCTGCTCCCGACATTCCCGTAATAATTACAAATTCCATATCTTACCTAAATTACAGAATAATAAGCTCACACTCAAGATTATAACCGGTTTCGTCAAACACCTTGGTCTGCACCTCTCGAATAAGGTTTTTTACGTCGTTCGCATTGGCGTTTGACTTGTTGATGATAAAGCCTGCGTGTTTTTCGCTCACCTGCGCACCGCCGTGAGAGTGACCCTTTAAGCCGCATTGCTCTATGAGAGCGCCGGCATAGGCGCCCTCGGGGCGCTTGAACACGCTGCCCGCGCTGGGGTATTCCAGCGGCTGCTTGGAGCTTCTTCTGCCGAGAAAATCATCCATCTTTGCCCTTATGTCATCCTGACTGCCGGGCTTGAGCTTTAGCGTTACACCTGTGATTATCGCCTTGTTTGAGCGATATACGCTTGTGCGGTAGCCGAACCGAAGGTCTTGCTTTTCCGTTCTGCCGGTGCCGCCGTCTTCCGTAAGGTGCGACACGCTATACACAACGTTCTTCATTTCGCCGTCGTAGGCTCCTGCGTTCATAAACACCGCTCCGCCAACCGTGCCCGGGATTCCCCAGGCAAATTCCATGCCCGAGAGTCCGCAGTTGAGGGCGAATTTGCACAACGCCGCAAGCGTTGCGCCCGCGCCGCAATAAATCGTATTTTCATCTACAAGAGCTATTTTTCTGAAATCGCCGTCAAGTCTGATAATAACGCCGCGGTAGCCGTCGTCGCTTGCAAGCACGTTGCTGCCGTTTCCGAGAATCATAAAGTCGATGTCGGATTCGCGGCACTCTTTGACGATGGCGCTGAGCTTGCTGAGTGAGCCCACCTTTACATATGTATCGGCGACACCGCCGATTTTGAAGGTGGTGTGACGGCTGAGCGGCTCATACTTTCTCGCGTCACAGCCCAGTATTTCCGCTAAATTATATATAATGTCTGTTCTGTCCATGTTTTACCTCAAAATGCTGAATTATTCCCATCTGTCTATAATGGTCTTGGGTGATTCGGGCATTGCCTCAAGATCCATGCCCAGGCTCTTTAACAGATCCTTTGCGGCGTTATAGCCCATCTTCTTCTGGCGGTTGTTCATTGCGGCAACCTCTATGATAACGGCTAAGTTTCGGCCGGGCTTTACGGGGATGGTCATTGTGGGAACCTCTACCCCCAAAATCTCCATATAATCGTTGTCAAGACCCATGCGGTCATAGACCTTTGCGTTGTCCCAAAGCTCAAGATTTACGACCATGTCTATTTTTTCGCTTGTCTTTACGGCTCCCATACCGAAAAGCTGTCTTGCGTTAATTATTCCAATGCCGCGCAGCTCGATAAAGTGACGTATGTTCTGCGGCGACTGACCCATAAGGGTGTTGATGGAGGTTCGCAGTATCTCTACCGCGTCGTCCGCAACAAGGCGGTGACCGCGCTTGATAAGCTCTATGGCGGTCTCGCTTTTACCTACGCCGCTGTCGCCTATGAGCAGGCAGCCCTCGCCGTAAACCTCTACCAGCACGCCGTGTCGCGTAATTCTGGGAGCAAGCTCGCGGTTTAGGAACTGTACAAGACGGGCGGTGAGATCGGATGTGTTTTCATCCGTGCTGAAGATAGACACCTTGTGCAGCTTGGCGCTCTCCAGAATTACGTTGGAGGGCTCTATCTGGCGGCAGATGATGACCGCGGGAGGTCCGAAGCTGAAAATAGAGTCTATGACCATTCGCTGCGCCTCGGAGCCGAAGCGTCCCAGATAGGCAAACTCGGTATTGCCCAAAACCTGAATACGCTTATTGTCGAAAAACTCAAAATATCCGGTGAGCTCAAGACCGGGACGGTTTATCTCGACCGTGGATATCCGCGTTTCCTCGTAATTTTCCGAAAGATAGACCTTGTCAAGCGCGAGCCGATCGACTATTTCCGTAAGGGGTACTGAAAATTCAGACATAATTACACCGCCTTCGTTGATTTGGGTATAAAAGGGTTATTATAGTTAGTTTATATTATACTACAAAAATCGGGTGTAATAAAGTCTTTTTATGAATTATTTTTCGTTTTTTTAAATTTTTCACGGTTTATTTGGATATTTTTATGGCTGAAATCCTAATCTCGCCGTCGCAGCTTACATACGGCACCGTTACATCGCCGCTGTCGGCGCGTGAATAGCTGTTAAAAAGCGACAGATAACTGATATTAACATCTGCGTTTTGGCTTTTGCAAAGCGCCAGCTGCTCCTCTATAAGCTGCTGTACCGAGGTGTTTTCGCACACGCTTTTTAGCGTTTGGCTGTCGCACAGGGTAAAGTATGCCATGGGAGAAAATGAGGACTGAGTGGAAATATATTCAATATCGCGCTTTAGCACCTCGCCGCAAATATCCCTGTTTATCATCAACAGCTCAAGCTTTGCAAGCGAAAGGTTGGGGATATACTCCCTGCGCGCAAGGTCGCACGCCTGCTCAAAGGAATCCGCGGGGATCTCGGTGCCGTCGGGAGTGTCGCCGCCGGTCAGTCGGAAAAAGGTGTAGTAAATCTGTCCGCCGCGTGAATCCACGCTTACGTTTTCAATAACGGCGGCGGTCTCTATTTTGTGCGAGCTGCCGCAGCCGGAAAGCATAACAGCCGAAAGCAGCGCCGCAGTTAGGCTAAGTCTTTTCACGCGATGACCTCCTTATAAGCCAATAACATCCGACGGGCGCTATTACCGCCGCGGCAAGGGTAAGCGAATCAAACAGCAGAGGAGCTGTGAAAAACATCGCCACAGACTGATTATACGCCGCCGCAAGGTGAATGATGAATATTACAGCCGCCGCAAATGAGATAAACGGCAGGCTTTTGCTTTTGCCAAAGCCTTTGCCTATGCAACAAAGAACAAGCGACGTTATCATAAACACAGACATAGTTGAAACCCCTGTAAGAAAGCTCTCTATACCTGCAAAGCTTCCGAGGTGCGCCACACGTGACAGCACAAAGCTCTGGTACTCCTGACGTGAGGCATAGGCTCCTACGGCAAAGCAAACAAAAAACAGGATGCAAATAAACTTTACGCCCGTAAGCAAAAGTGAAACCGCCGTCTGCCGCAGCCTGAAGCCGTTAACATATGATGACAGACAGGCAAAGAGCACGGCGATAAAACCGGGTGTAATAAAATATGCCGTGTTTTTCAGAAAATCCGCAGGATCACCCTCAAAGGAAAAGCTGTTGTTTGCGAGATTGAGCGACGACAGGCTTCCGCCGAAAATCAGCACGTTTGTAAGCATTGCAAAGGCAAAAAGAAAAATCCCGAAGCGAGTTATTACGTTTATGCCCTTAAATGCGGCATATACACAGCCTGCCAGCACCAAAAAGGATATGACGCAGGGCGGAGCGTCGGAATAATACTTTTTGCAAAACATGTCCGTGTAAGGCAACAGAAAAAACTCGGCGGTGTAAATGAAATAAAGCGCATAAAACACGGCTACGGCTCTTAAAGCAGAAACAGACCTGCCCTGTAAGAGAGTAAAAACGTCGGCATCCGTCCGCCTTTTAATCACAGCCGCGGGAATAAACATCAGAAAACAAATAAACAAGCCGACCGCGACACATACCACATTGAAGGCGAATGAGCTGCTTTGCGATACATCTCCGTTTTGCAAGAGAATGACCGAGCATGCGCACAGCATTAGCGTGAGAAAAAACCGTTTTGACGAAAACCTTACTTCCTGCTGCATGAGGCTCCCTCCGTTTCGGGAAATTTTTGCACCCTTATAGTGTGACGGGACAGCTTTTTCCAGCTTGACCTTATAAAAACATCGCGCATGGTTTTAAGGGAAAACGGCGACAGCGACGACATATACGGCACACCGAGCGAGGTTTTTGAGCACATGCTTATCAGCACAACGGCGGTGGCAAGCACTATTCCCCACAAACCGCAAACACCGCCCGCGATTATGAAAATATATCTGAGCATGGTTATCGGCGGATAAAGCGGCGAGGTTACATAACTGCAAATTGCGGCTGTGGCTACCACCATCAGGGTGGATGAGCTGATTATACCTGCCGTTACCGCGCTCTCTCCTATTACAAGCGCACCCACAATGCTTACCGCGTGACCGAGTGATTTGGGTATCCTGAGCCCTGCCTCCTTCATTATTTCATAAACGAAGGTCATCATAAGCACCTCTATCGTTACAGGGAACGGAGTTTTTGACAGAGAACCGGATGTTTCCGTGAGTATCCAGGTGGGAAAGTATTCGGGGCGGAACTGCGCAAGCGCCGTATATAGTCCGGGCAAAAACACGGCTGCCAAAAACGAAAGGTATTTCAGTATGCGGATAAATGCGGCGTAGTACGTGCGGTTAGAGTAATCGTCAACCCCCTGAAACTCCTCCACAAACAGGTGCGGAATGATAAGCGCAGCGGGCGTTCCGTCAATAAGCACGGCTATCCTGCCCTCGGTAAGCTTACCGCAGACCGTGTCGGGGCGTTCGGATATTCCGACCCCCGAAAACAGGCGGCTTGTGTGGGGATCCTCCAGATACTCCGCCAGATAACCCGAGGCGAGCACGGTCTCGAGGTCACAGGAGCCGAGCCTTTGCCTTAGCTTTTGCAAAAGACACATCGACGCCGCGCTTTGAAGATAGCACAGCATGAGCTGGGTCTTTGACTTTGAGCCGACGGTAATCTGCTCAAAAACGAGGTCGGGATTTTTTATCCTGCGCCTTAGCATCGACATATTGACGCGCAGCGGTTCGGTAAAGCCCTCGCGCGAGCCGCGCTGAACCACCTCGCTTTCGGGCTCGCTTACCCCACGGAACGAATACCCCTGAACGCCCACCGCGACAAGACCGTCTGCCCCATCCACCCCAAACACGGCAAAGCCCGAGGTTATGAACGGAACAATTTGCCTCTCATCCTTGAGCTCGACTACATCGGACGAAGCGAGAACGGAGCTTATTACGGTATCATACGCCTGCTGAGCGTTCATCGCCGCAAAGTCATACGCCAAAAGCGGATTGAGAAAGGACTGTGAGAGAGCCTCCTTGTTGCACAGCCCCTCGACCGTTATAACGACAGCCGAGAGTGAGCACCTGCTTTTGAGAGTGAGGCTTCTTATTGTGAGATCTGCGGACCCGGCAAACGCAGCAGTTAACCTGTCTTTTATTTCCTGTACAGAATTATTCATATTATCACCGATTATATTTTTATCAAGCCGTAATAAAATATGCGTACATACCGAATAATCGGTGCAATACGGGAAAAGGTAATTTCAGGTGATTACATGCTGATCTCAATTATAAGAACGCTGATTCTTTACACATTCATTATCATAGCGATTCGGCTGATGGGCAAGCGGCAAATAAGCGATATGCAGCCCAGCGAGCTGGTGGTGACCATGGTAATATCGGACATAGCAAGCCTGCCCATGCAAAACACCTCTCAGCCCCTTTTGAGCGGAATCATCCCCGTAACTGTGCTTGTAGCGCTTGAAATAACCGCGAGCGTGCTGATGATGAAAAGCGGATTGTTTCGCAGGATAGTGTGCGGAAGCCCCGTGGTTGTGATTGAAAACGGCAAGCCTATGCAGAGCGAAATGCGGCGCCTGCGGCTTACGGTTGATGATTTATGCGCCCAGCTGAGGCAACAGGATGTTTTTTCTATTGAGGACGTGCAGTATGGGATAATGGAGACCAACGGAACCCTGAGCGTGCTTGAAAAGCCGCAAAAAACATCGTCCGTCGCACAGGCTACGGACGATAAAACAGACGGCGGCAGGCTTGAGGCGGTGGTGATAAGCGACGGCTCCCTTGTAAAAAAGGCTCTGCTGCTTTGCGGCAAAACCGAGGCGGACGTGGAAAGCATACTGAAAAAAGAGAACAAGCGCGCCTGCGATATTTTTGTTATGACGCTGAACGCCGACGGCAAATATAATATAATCGAAAAAGAGGTTTGATGTGAAAAGAATGGTAATAGCCGCCGCGCTGCTCGTGATAACGCTTACCGCAGCCGGAGCCGAAACAGCCTTTATCAGCGCAAAGGCTGACAGCCTGACCGCAAGGATAGAGCAGATAGATTTGCTGGTGCAACAGGATAATCTTTTGTCGGCAGAACGCAAATGCCGCGAGCTTGAAGACGACTGGAAAAACGGCGTTGCAATAATTGATTCTCTGATAATCCACGATTACGCCGACAGCATCGGACTGAGCATTTCAAAAATGAGAAGCTATATTGAGAATCACAGCACGATTATGTATTTTGCGGAAAGCACGGGCGCAAAAAAAGGACTCGCCTCCGTAAAGGAAAGCGAGTACCCGTTTTTTGAAAATATTTTGTAAGGCTTAAGCCTCTTTCGCGGCCTTTCTGTTCTGCCACATAACCCAAAGTGGACCTGCGATGCAGAGCGAAGAATAACAACCGGAGATAACGCCGATCATCATGGGAAGCGCGAAGCCCTTTACGGAAGCGATGTTGAACACCGAAGCAACAACATAAACGGTGAGGATCGCGCAAAGGGTGGTGACCGAGGTCATTATAGTTCTTCTCATGGTCTTACTGCAGCTGACGTTGAACACAGTACCGATCTCGGTCTTTCTGCCCATAAGCTTTCTCTGCTCACGAACACGGTCGTAAATAACGATGGTATCGTTCAGCGAGTAACCCAAGATCATAAGCACGACAGCTATGAAGTTGGAGTCGATGGGCCAACCGAAGATAACATAGAGGAAGTAGATCATGGCGATATCGTGGAAGAGAGCCACAAGAGCCATAACACCTGCGGAAAGACCGCCGATCTTTTTGAATCTGATGGTTACATAAAGCACCATGAGCACGCTTGCGATTGCAACCGCAACAAGGCACTTGAACAGGAAGCTCGTACCCATTGAGGTGTCAACCGAGCTTGCCTCAAGGCAGATGAATCCGTTGTCGGGATACTGCGTCTGCAAGTCGGACTCAAGCGATGACTGAATGTCGGTGCCGATGGAATCGTTGCCCGAGAACTGAACGGTAACGCTGTTGCCGGTCTGACCGGTAAGGTCGCTCGAGAAAGAGGTTGTGATCCTGTCGGTCGTCTTTTCCTGAATGTAATTGTGCAGCTCGTTTTGATCCACATCACCCGTGTAGCTGAAGGTTACGGTAGCGCCACCCGAGAACTGGATGTCGAGAACGGTACCGCGGAAGATGTTGAAAATCAAACCGATGACAATGATTGAAAGCGAAATGATGAAGAAGATCTTTCTCTTGCCGACAAAGTCAAGCACACGCTTGCCTCCGTTGAACCTTTCGCTGATCTCCTGTTCGGTCATGGGGGCGTCTGTCTTGGTCTTAACATTATTTGCCATTCTTAGCACCTCCAAATAACCAGTTTTTGCGCAGGGGCTTGAAGCCGGCAACGCTTCTGAGCATGATTCTCGAGAAGAATACGCCCATAATGAAGTTGGAGATTACACCGACGAGCAGCGTATAACCAAACGAATAGATGATACCTGTTGTGGATTCACCGAAGATGAAGGAAAGAATGTTAGAGGGACCGAATACCAGCATAAGAATGATGGATACGATAACAACGGTCATGTTACCGTCGATGATCGCAGCCAGCGAGTTTTTGGTACCCTTGTCAAGCGCGCCGTCAAGAGTTCTGCCGCCGCGAAGCTCTTCCTTGATACGCTCGGCGGTAATAACGTTACAGTCAACGCCCATACCGATTGACAGGATAAGACCTGCGATACCGGGCAGGGTCATTGTGAAGGACGGCATAGCCGTGAAGTAACCCGAAATAGCCGCAACGGAAAGTCCCATCTGACCGAGCAGAGAAATGACCGCGATAAAGCCGGGCAAGCGGTAGAACACGATCATGATGATCGTGATGATGATGAAGGCAATAACAGCCGCAACGCCCATGGCGGTAAGCGCATTGCTGCCCAGGGTGGGGCTGATGTTGCCGTATGTAACGGTTTCAAGCTGGAAGGGAAGCGCACCTGCCTTGATCTTCTGAGCAAGAGCGGAAGCGGATTTTGCGGTAAAGCTGCCCGAAATGATAGCCGTGCCGTCGCTGATAACATCGTTAACGGTGGGATAAGAGATCATCTGATCGTCCATCCAGATGGACACGGTCTTGCCCTTGTACTCTGTGGTGATCTCTTCAAACTTCTTGGCGCCCTCGTCGGTAAGCTCAAGCCTTACAACATACTCGCTGGAGCCGTCTTTGTTCTCCTGAACCGCTGCAACAGCGTCTTCTACCATTGAGCCGTCCATCAACTCTTCCTCGGTGTCGCCCGTAGGAGTAAGATAGATGGGGTTGCCGTCCGAGTCAACGGACGCGGTTGTATAGGAGTTGCCCGGACGGAAGGTGAGCTTTGCGGTTGACGAGATCTCATCAATTGCGGAGACCGCGTCGTAATCCTTCTCGTTTGACTTCCACGGGAAACGTACGATAATTCTGTCTTTGTTGGTGTCGGCGTACAGCTCATAGTCGGTAATACCCTGTGATACCATACGCAGCTCAATAATTGCCTTTGCGGCATCCAATTCGCTGTCAGTTGCGTCGTAGTCGTTGGCAGGCTTAAATGTTGCCTCTACACCGCCCCTGATGTCAATTCCCCATCGGATATCGCCAACGCCCTTGAGCACCGTGACCTTGTTATCGCCGTTGTAATAGGCGACGCCGAAAATCGCGGTAAAGGTAAAAGCGAGTATCAGCAAAGCGACGATGAAGAATACAGGCTTTGGAACTCTTTTCATGCCTTTGAAACCTCCGTTTATTAATTGTCCGTTTTTCGCGCAAAAAAATAATACTGCTTTGCACGCACAATAACAGACATAACAGAGTTATTATATGTTTTTTTTACTAAAATGTCAATAGAATCAACACTATTTGATAAAAAAATATTTATCTTTATCAAATACACGCCGAAAAGTGGGGTTATAATAAACATTTACAGCCGATTGAAACGCTGTTTTTACCCGAAATCACCAAAAAACAGCGCTGCCGACGACACGATGTTCCGCCGGCAGCGCCGCTGTGCAATTATTCTTTCAAGTGACTCAATGCTGTGATTTGTTACTTATTAAGAAGCTTTTCGCAGGCGGCAATCCTTACGCAAACGCAGAACACGTCCATTGCCTGCTTAAGCTCGTCATTGGGCGGAAAGCTGGGTGCAATCCTGATATTGCTGTCCTTTGGGTCTTTGCCCAAGGGATAGGTCGCGCCGGCGCCCGTAAGCACAACGCCCGCATCCTTACAAAGCTCCACTACGCGCTTTGCGGTGCCGTCGGCTACGTCTATGCTTACAAAATAGCCGCCGTTGGGCTTTGTCCAGCTGCCGATGCCTGTGGGAACAAGCTCTTTTTCAAGGGTATCGAGCACAATGTCAAACTTCGGCTTCAAAATTGCCTTGTGCTTCTGCATGTGCTCCAGTACACCCTCGTAGCTGCCGAAAAACTTTACATGGCGAAGCATGTTCAGCTTGTCGTAGCTGATTACCTCGTAGTTATATCTCGCCTTGAAAAGCTTCATGTTGCTGTCGGAGGCAGCCATTGCGGCAACACCTGCTCCGGGAAAGGTGATCTTCGATGTCGAACAGAACATTATCGGCAGATCCTCATTGCCCGCCTTTACACATTCGTCGTAAAGATTGAGCAGAGTGTCGGGTGTGTCGGTAACGTCGTGAATACAATAGGCGTTGTCCCACATAATGCGGAAATCCTTTGCGGCGGGCTTGAGCCCGGCAAATCTTCTTACGGTCTCGTCGCTGTAGGTAATTCCCTGCGGATTGGAATACTTGGGCACGCACCAAATGCCCTTTATACTGTCGTCGGCGGCAACAAGCTGTTCAACGATGTCCATGTCAGGGCCGTTTTCGGTCATCGGCACGGGGATCATCTCAAAGCCGTAATACTGAGTGATGCCGAAGTGGCGGTCATAGCCGGGTGAAGGGCAAAGGAATTTTCTGTTTGTTACCTCGTACCACGGCTTGCAGCCTTCTGCGACAGGCTTAGTCATCATGCAGGAGATAGTGTCGAACATCATGTTAAGGCTTGAGCTTCCGCCCACCATGACCTTGGAGGCGTCAACGCCCAGTATTTGGGCAAACAGCCTTTTGCACTCGGAGATACCGTCAAGTATTCCGTAGTTGCGCACATCCACGCCGTCCTCGCCGACAAAATCGGTATCGGGTGTGATGACGTTGAGCATACCGTTTGAAATGTCGAGCTGAGCTTTTCCGGGCTTGCCGCGCGCCATATTGAGCTTTAAGCCCTTTCCCTTAACGTCCTCATACTGCTTTTTTAAGTCTTCGTACTCCTGCTCAAGCTCCTGAGCGGAACAATTAAAATAATCCATTTTGCTTTCCCCTTAAATAATTGTTGCAAAAAATAATTAAAATCCTCAGTATATTTTAATACAAGCCGAGGTAAAATGCAAGTGTTTTTAAATAATCCTGCATTTTCGGTATTTATGTAAATAAAAATACAGACTTACCGCCTTTTCCTTGGTAAGTCTGTAGTAATAATCAGTAGTATTGATAATAATAGTAACCGCGTCGGGTGCGCTTTTTGCTGCTGACGCATCCCACCTTAATAAAACCAAGCAGCTTGCAGTCGGCAAGCTTTGCGCTTTCGAGCAGGTTCTGAACATCGCCGTGTGTGGTGCTGCGCTCTCTGAGCACTACCACAAAGCCCGCGACAAGATCCTTAAGAAGAAGCGCGTCCGCAACAACGCCGATAGGCGGCGTATCAAAGATAATATAGTCGTAATTCTCCTTAAGCTTGTTGACAAGGTCAATAAACCTTGCCGAGCAAAGCAGCTCGGAGGGGTTTGGCGGTATAGTACCCGAGGGCAGTATGTCGAGGTTGGGCAGCACTTCCCTGTGAACGACCTCTTCAAAGCTGACCATTTTGCCTATTACGTTTGAAAGACCCGAGGCGTTTTTAACCTTGAAAATATTGTGCACGTTCGGACGGCGAAGGTCGCTGTCGATGAGCAGCACCTTCTTCTCCATTTTTGAAAATGAAATAGCAAGGTTGGAGGAAACGGTACTCTTTCCCTCGCCCTTTGAATAACTGGTGACGGCAAACACCTTGTTGTCATCCGCCGAAAGCGCGAACATGATATTTGTTCTTGCCGCCTTGTAGGATTCAACGATGGCAAATTTGCTTTTGTCGGAGATCGTCTCGAGCTTGATGTCGGGTCTGTTTTCCTTTTTTTTCTTAAAAAGCTTTAATTTCATTTTCTGCTCACCTGCCCGATCCTTCAAAATCCGGTATTTCCGCAAATACGGGTACCTTGTAAATAGACGCCAAATCGTCGTTGCCCTTGATTGTAGTGTCTATCAGCTCAAGCAGTATCGCAATAACGCAGGCTACTATAACGCCGATTGCAAAGCCTATAATGGTGTTTTGGGGTTTATTCGGGGAAATGGGCGATCCCGGAACGCCTGCGCTGCGGATAGTGCCTATCTTTCCGTAGTCAAACCACTTTGTGAACACCGCCTGAGCTTCGGTGGCTATGGCATTGGAAACATCGGCACACTTCTGCGGATCATGCCCGCTAACCGAAATGACGATATAAAACGTATTCTCCATTACGGAGATATTGACCGAGCATCCGTCGTAAAGCGAGGTTATCTCGTCGGAATTTTGAAAAAGCGTGACGCAGATCTTGGCAAGCGAGGATGAACCGCTGATATCGGAGTTAAAAATCTTCTGCGCTATCTGGTTATTGCTCTGTGCGGCGTCGGATTTTGAGGAGTCGCCGCCCTGAGCCTCAGCCAGCGCCTGCTTATCGTCCTGCTCCTTTTGCTGTTTGCCGTAGTTTTGTATAAATATCATGGATGACGTACTATAGACAGGCTTTATCGCAACGCTTGTGTAGGTAAAAAATACAAGCGCAACGAGGACACCCGACAGCAAGATCAGGTGCAGCCTGTGAAGCAAAATCATGAGTATCCTTTGGATCGTAATATTACCTGGCATTTTTGTGCTCCTTTATTACATAATCGAATAATCGAAAAAACCACTAAATTGTATTATATTATATTATTTGTTAATATTAATTCTAATTTAGAATTATAAATAATAATTACGATAAATAAATCAAAAACCTGCGAGAGTTCCCTACCTTGCCACAATTACGGTGATGATGACAACCGTGCAAAGCGGCGGTTTCCCGTATTGCAGGAAAAAAGGAAAGCACGGGGCTTTCCTTTATAATTAGTGAGGGATAACGTTGAGCAGCACGCCTGCGGCAACCGCCGAACCGATAACGCCGGCAACGTTCGGACCCATTGCGTGCATAAGCAGGAAGTTTCCGGGGTTCTCCTGCTGACCGACTCTCTGAGACACTCTTGCCGCCATGGGAACGGCAGAAACTCCCGCCGAGCCGATAAGGGGATTCACGTTCCCGCCGGTGAGCTTGTACATGATCTTGCCGAACAGCACGCCGAACGCCGTGCCCATTGAGAACGCGATAAGACCGAGAACAATGATCTTGATTGTGTCAAAGGTGAGGAAGGTGCTTCCCTTTGCCGTAGCGCCGACGGTAACGCCGAGAAATATCGTGATAATGTTCATCAGCTCGTTTTGCGCCGCCTTGGCTATTCTGTCAACAACACCCGACTCCTTGAACAGATTTCCGAGCATAAGCATTCCGACAAGCGGAGCCGCGTCGGGCAGGAAGATGGATATAAGAATAACAACAATGACCGGGAACATGATTTTTTCAAGCTTTGAAACCGGACGCAGCTGCTCCATAACAACAGCGCGCTCCTTTTTGGTTGTGAGCAGCTTCATTATGGGCGGCTGGATAATGGGCACCAGCGCCATGTAGGAATAAGCCGCTATGGCTATCGAGCCCAAAAGCTCGGGAGCAAGCTTGGTGGTTACAAATATTGCCGTGGGACCGTCTGCGCCGCCTATAATGGCGATAGCGCCCGACTGCGACTCGGAAAAACCGAGGAATATAGCGCCCGTAAAGGTTACAAAAATGCCGATTTGAGCCGCAGCGCCCAGAATAAGGCTTTTGGGGTTTGAAATGAGCGGACCAAAGTCGGTCATGCAGCCTATTCCGAGAAAAATGAGGGGCGGATAAATACCGAGTTTGACGCCCTGATAAAGATAGTACAGAAGTCCGCCATAAACCGGGTTCTCATAAAGCACCGTTCCGTCGCTCATTATACGCTGAGCATGTCCTGCGGTATCAATGCTCATTGCCTGACATTGCTCGGCTGTAAGCAGCTGAACCGAGGGCGGCTCCATAATGGCGGGATAAAGGTTTACAAGCATCATGCCGAAGGCAATGGGTAGAAGCAAAAGCGGTTCATACTGCTTTTTTATTGCGAGGTAAAGCAAAAACACAGACACCGCTATCATTATATAGTTTTGATAATTGAGGGTCATAAGACCCGAGCCCTGAAAAATACCATATACGGCGTCAAGAAAGCCGTTGATTATTTCCATATATTAACGTTCCTTTCCTAAACGCAGCCTCAGAACGGACGCGTATTGTTAAGCACACCGGCATTTGCCCATGCGGAACGCCCGCCGCCGGATTTTTTGATGCTCCTGATTTTCGGTTTTGCGCCCGTGCCGTACAGTGACGCGACCGCCGCCGCTATAACAGCAACGACCTCCTCGGGTATCTCGTCATCGTCATCGTCTGCCGAGGGTGCAAAGACAGCCGATTTGGAGCCGTCCGATATTTTTACGGGCTCGTCTATCTTTTCGAGCTTTTTTTTGCCCGACTTTTGAGCCGTGGAAATAATCTTGCTGTAAAGCTTGATAATAAGGATAAGCAGCAACAGCATGCTGAAAACCACGACAAAGCCCGTTAAAATTACCTTGGCGGCAGAGATGGACTTTTGGGTTATATCCATTTCGGCAGTTACGCCGCCCAAAAAGCCGGCAAAAGCTGACTGAAGCATAAAAAAACCTCCGGATTTGCGCCGCCGATAAACGAAAGGCGCTCTGTATCATATACATATAATATTATACTTTATTCAGGGCTTTTTTGCAACATGAAATATCGCGGATTGATTTTTTCGTCATTTTCTATAAATTTCTTACAAATTATCGACGGTATTTATCCGCAGATAAAGGGGCTGCCGCTTAGTGCGACAACCCCCAAAAGCAATATCATAAAATTATACAGATCAAACCGTTGCAGCCGTCGTTTATTACACGCTCTATTGTCTGACCGATTTTTCTTCTTGCGTCGGCAGGCATACGGCTCAGCTTGTTGTGGAGCCCCTCGTTTACCAGCTCGTGAACTGACTTGCCGAAGATGTTGCTCTCCCAAATCTTTTCGGGACTTTCCTCAAACTCCTTGAGCAGGTAAGACACAAGCTCCTCGGACTGCTGCTCGGAGCCGACGATGGGCGTGACCTCTGTCTGAGTTGTAACGCGCATCATGTGTATAGACGGTGCACTCGCCTTAAGCTTTATGCCGTATTTGCCGCTTTGCTTGATTATCTGCGGCTCGTCAAGCGACAGCTCGTCGATCGTGGGCATAACTATGCCGTAGCCCGTTTCCCTAACCTGCTCATATGCCTGCGCTATCTTGTCAAACTCCTTTTGCTTGCGCGACAGCTCGCCTATGCAGTTCATCAAATCGCACTCGTCGGCAACGGTAAGGTTTGTCTGCTCGGAGAGCACCTTGTAGAACAGGTCGGGTCGTATTTCAATGCTTATGCCGGCATTTCCCCTGCCCAAATCAAGGCCGGACAGGCTTGCACCGGTGATATATTCACAGTCGCTGAGCTCCCCGGTCACACCCTGGATCTCTCTTATCTTTTCAATGCTTTGCGCAGATTCCCTTATTTTTGAGAAAACCCCGGATTTTAACCAATGGTCGCTGTTGAGCTGTACTACCCATTTCGGCATATCCACCTTGATTTCGTTTATGGGAAACTCAAACAAAAGCTGAGCCAAAATCCGCTTTATCTCATTTTCGCTCAGCTCCATGCAGCTTACGGGCAAAACCGGCACCTGGTATTCCGCCGCCATGTCGCGCGCCATGCGTGAAGTCGATTCCGCCTGAGGATTTGCCGAATTCAGCAGCACGATAAACGGCTTGTTGATCGACTTGAGCTCGGAAATGACGCGTTTTTCGCTGTCGATGTAATCATCGCGCGGAATATCGGTAAAGCTGCCGTCGGTGGTGATCACAAGTCCAATGGACGAATGGTCGGTTATCACCTTTTTGGTGCCTATCTCCGCCGCCTCGTTAAACGGAAGCTCGCTGTCCGACCACGGGGTCTTTACCATGCGGGGGCCTTCCTCCTCGCTGTGACCGAGTGCGCTTTCGACGATATAGCCCACGCAGTCTATCATGCGAACCTTAAAGGTGGCGTTGTCGCCCAAATCGACTTCTACGCTCTCCTCGGGAATGAATTTGGGCTCGGTGGTCATTATCGTTTTGCCTGCCGCCGACTGCGGAAGCTCGTCAACGGTTCGGCTATACACGCGTTCGTCGCTGATATTCGGCAGAACAAGAGCGTCCATAAATCGCTTTATGAATGTGGATTTGCCCGTGCGGACGGGTCCCACCACGCCGATATACACATCACCGTCGGTGCGCCTTGATATATCCTTATATACGTTTCTCTCTTCCATTACCACACCCCCTATATTTTTGGAATAAGCAGCATTTTTGCGCTGTCAAGCTTCATGTCGGAAAGCTCGTTTTCCGAAAGCAGAGCGTCAAGCCTTGTGTTGTGGGCTTTGGCTATGTCCCAAAGCTCTTCACCCGCGGAAGCAAAGTACAGGGTCAGCGCACAGTTGTCTGCGGATATCGGCTTATCCTCAAAAACATCAACCTCAGACACCGCCTTGTTTGACTGCCGCTTAACGGCTCCTCCGCTTATTCTAAGCTCGGTGCGAATATCAATACTGTTATCGTCGGCGAGGCGATAGCTTATGCTGCCTACAGAAGCGTTTTTGAACAGCATGTCGTTGCAGTCGGAGGATGAGGCTAAGGGGTGTGAAAAATCTCCGCTGCGCTCAATAAACACGGGAAAACCCTTTTCGTCAAGAGCCAAAATGCAAAGCTTGACCTTGCCGTCTGCCTTAAGCCCGTCGTCCGTCGGCGTAATTTCGGCTGTTACCGAGTCGGGATATATGTCGAGGATCCCCGAGATTTTGCCGTTATCGACCTTTGCCGTTATCTTTTCGATGAAGGAATCGTTAACCTTGCGTATCTCGCCTATCGACCGGATAGGAGAAAACTGCGGTGCAGAGGCAAAGCGCGTTGAAAAGGCGTCGGTGACAAGCTCTGTTTCGCGGGCTGCAAAGCCCTCGCCGGTAATGCAGAGCTTAACGTCGAGCGCGATGGCGGGCTTGTCGGAGAGAATGTCGTTTTTCAGCCTAATGTCGTAGGACATGACCTCGCAGTCAAGCAGATTATCGGTCTCTTCGGTCACGCCTCCGCAGTCCATTATGTGATTGAACGGCAGAATGTAGTCGAGCCTTGCGGTTTTGCCTGTTTCTATGTCGGTCAGGTAAAACAGCCTGACGTTTATTTCTCCGTTCAGCAGCAGCTTACCGCTAACCGCCTTTGCCTCGGTTACGGCGGCATTTACCCTTGAATACAGCACAGATTCTATTGCGGGCTTGTCGGCGACCGAGATCTGCTCGCTTACATTTAACTGCTCCTGGCAGGAGGACAAAAGATCGGCAAGCCTGAGCGGCTCGGTTTTAAGCTCGAGACCGGGCTGATCCGCCGAAAACAGCCGCGTTTCCTGCGGACAGATGACCTTTGCGTACAGCGAAAATGCTCCGTGCATTACAAGCCTGCGCGGACTGAGTGCGCGGCAGTTTACGTATTCGGGCTTGGTTTTTGTCAGCACTACGCAGTTATCGGACGCGTCGCTCACGGTAAAGCTCTGAGAAAAGTTGACGCTCTGCTCGCAACAGCGAATCGTTTTCTTCTCTGCCTCAACATACAGCACGTTGACGACACAAAACCCGTCAACCTGAAGCTGACCGCCCGAAAGCGACTTGGACTGGATTTTGGGGATAAGCGTGCATTTTAAGATTTTTTCGATGTCCGGACAATAATCGGGTAGGGTCAGGTCAATGTCGGCAAGCTGCTCCGCAACGGTGTCGAGCGCGGCAACAGGCGTGCGAAAGCTTCGGTTGTCCTGATTTAACTCCATATTCATCTCTCCTTTTATGGTTCTTACACTAATGTATATTAAAAGGAAGAGAATAATATAACACACGCGACACGCTAAAAAATCGGCTGACCCGATCGGGTCAGCCGAAAAGCATAATCATTATTTATTATTTTGTGAGCACGATATACTCTGCGATATGTCTCTGGATCTCGGTAGCGTCCTTGATATCAACCTTGCCGTCCTTGTTGGCGTCGCCTGCAAGAAGCTGAATGGGAGTAAAGTCGATGATCTCGGCTGTATAGCGCTGAACCTCTGTAGCGTCATCAATGGTTACCTTGCCGTCGCCCGTAACATCGCCGAGCACATAATCGGATGCGGTACCCTCAATGACTGTTCTGGTTGAATAGGTAAGGCTTGTGTAACCGGGGATGGTGGTTAAGTTCTGGATAACGCTGTCGGAAACAAGATCCTTTTCCTTTGCCTCTTTGCCCTGCTTGTAGGCAACCGAGAGGTACTTAACATTGAGGTTTACGGTAGCATCACCCGAACCGATAACTCTGAACGGAACGGTCACAAAGTCGCCTTCTGTTCTGAAACTGATAAGGCTGAGCTCTATAAAGTTACCTGCAACCTTGCCTGTGCTGCCTACAACAACGGTGGGGCTTGAAGCCATGGGGCAAAGCGAGGAGAGCTGGTCTGTTGCAAGAGCGAGCTTTGAGGTGTCGTAGCTGAGCACCCATTGCGAATCGAGAACGCTCATGTTTGCGGTGAGCTTAAAGGAAACGTTTACGATGTCCGTGTCGGCTCCGAGGGTAGCGGAAGCGCCCTGGAAGAAGTTGGAGGTCGCGTGAATGTTGATGGACTCGTCAACAACCGTTCCGCCGGTAGTTACGTTTGAGCTGCCGCTGATGCTTGAGCCCGAGAAACCGGGAACGCCGGAGATATTCTTAACGGTGCTGTCCTCAACCGCGAGAGCATATTGCAGCACGCCGTTGGAGATGTAGCCTACCGCAAGCTCTTCAACCTCGAGGTTGACATTTGCGGCGCCTGTGGCGATAACCTCAAACTCTGCCTGAACAAGGGTCTCCCCTGCGCTGAAATCATAAAGTTCCGAGGCATTTGAGAAGTTGCCGTATGCGATGTTGTTTCTGATATTTGTCGTTCCGCCGGTCACGGGAGCCAAAGCGTTTGCCGCGGTTTTAAGTCTGAGCTTTGCGGTGTCGTATGTAAGCTTCCAATGTCCGTTTACAACGTCCATTGCAGAGGCGAGGTCATACTTGACGGTAACCGTGTCGCCCACGCTGAGGTCGGACAGAGTCTTTGAAGAAAGGATATTGGAAGTCGCGTTGACCGTGAGCTTGTTTGAAGCAGGCGGCTGAGTTGCGGGCTGGGTTGCGGGCTGCGTGGCAGGCTGAGTTGCGGGATGTGTAGCAGGCTGAGTTGCGGGCTGAGTGGTATCTCCGCCGGGAGTAACGGGTGTGCTGCCGCCGTCCTTGCCTATTCTTGCATAATCGCAGGTGATGAAGTCCTCGTCGTTCTTTTCAAGGCTGTTCTTCGGCTGAGAACCGGTATCTTCCTTGTCGGCGTTGTCGTTCATGGAAAGGTCATAGGGCAGGCAGTCCATACCGGATTTGCCGTAGGTGGAAACAAGCAGAGCGCCTATGCCGTTGGAGGTGATGTCGCTCTTGGTGATGCCGAGTTTCGCAAGCGGAACGGACATCTCATAGTGGAAGTCCATGGTAGAGGTAGCGTGACCCTTGGCGATAAAGTCAACCCAATCGGCTGTCTCGTCGCACATGTCGCCGGGCACACGGTTGTTGTAGGTGCCGTATGCCTTGTCAATGCCCCAAACGCTTGTGCTGTTGATGCCGGTACCCCACTTGAGGGTGATGCCTGTGTTGGCATAGCTGAAGATCTCGGTATCGTTAAGACCCGAAGCGTCTCCGCCGTAGATGAAGGGACCGTTGGAGCCGTTGGTTGAGAATGCCAGCAGGCGGTTAAAGCTGTTTTGGAAGGTGATGCCCGAATTCCAGATAGTGCCGCCTGTCGTGGTCTGTCCGTTATTGCCTATAGCGTCGTCGGTCTTGCCGGTATCAATCACGAGGAAGAAGGGGACGTTCTCGGTCTGATAGAGAATGCCCTGGGTGAGCGGATAGTTGTCGTTGGGAGCGACCATGTCCTGAACGTTGGTCATTTCCCACATGAGATAAAGGTTGGTGTCGTCGTACGCGCCGTAAAGGGCGTAAAGGTCAATGGGCTTTTCGTACATCGAGTCGGGACGATATACGCGGGGGTCGTCGTTGGCTGCGCCCTGAGCGATAAGCATGGTGCTGTCCCAGTCCGAGATGCTGCCGTCAACGGTGATGGTTTTGTTTACGCCGACCTTGCCGTCGGGGTTGGTGGCATAATAGCTTGCAAGGGTCTCCGATGTTGCCGAGGCGGTGAAGCCCGCGGAAACCATGGTCATAAGCAATGCGAAAACAAGCATTAAACTTATAAGCATTTTCTTGTTTTTCATTGTTAATTAAACCTCCTAAATTTACTGCACGTTGAGCAATAATAAATTACCAATCTTATTATATCTTGAAATTACAAAAAACTCAACAAAAAATGAGATGTACAAAGTTTTTGTCACAATGCACATCTCAAGCGGTGTAAAATTGGTTAAATTAACAATGACATCAGAGCGTTTGTCTCAGCTTTTTTATTCCGAACAGCTTTCTGAGAACGCCCGAAACAAATTTCGGGTTATCTATAAGTACCACCTTCACAAAACCTACCTCCTTTTGCAAAATATGCCGACCGCAATCAAAGCCGCGGCGGCTATTACCAGCACCCACTTTGGGGGCAAAACCGTGGCTGTCAGCAGACCCAGTCCGAAGCAGACCGCCGACCTGACCTTTTGTTTGTGACACCTCACCTTGTCATCACCCTCTACCATGATATACGGTTTTTTGATTTGTGTGCTTGAATTTTTTTAAAAGATGGTTTATAGTAGGCTTATCAAGCGACAGGTTGTGATTTGATGAGGACTCTTGAAATAAAGAAGAACGATGCAAACCAGCGGCTGGACAAGTTTTTGCAAAAACGGTTCAAAACCATGCCCAAGCCGATGATGTATATGTATATCCGCAAAAAGTGCATTAAGCTGAACGGCAAAAAATGCGATATTTCGGTCTTTCTTAAGGAAGGCGACGTGCTTACCTTTTATATAAAGGACGAGTTTTTTGAGGCAGCGGAGCAAAAGAGCTATGAGTTTATGAAGGCGCCCAAAAAGCTTGACATAGTGTATGAGGACGAAAACCTGCTTCTGATAGATAAAAAGCCCGGGCTTCTGGTTCATCCCGACAAGACTTATCACTTTGATTCGCTTGTGTCACGCGTGCAGCACTATCTGTACGACAAGGGCGAGTATGACCCGGAGGAGGAGCACGCTTTTGCCCCTGCCCCGGTTAACCGCATTGACCGCAACACGGGCGGCATTGTTATAGCGGCAAAAAACGCCGAGAGCCTGCGGATACTGAACGCCAAAATTAAAAACAGAGAAATAAAGAAGCTGTACCTTTGCCTGATTTGCGGCGTTCCCAAGGAAAAAGAGGCTCTTCTTGAGGGTTGGCTTATAAAAAACGAAAGCAAAAACAAGGTCACGGTGCTGAAAAAGCCCGTTGACGGCGCAAAGGAGATAAAAACAAAGTACAGAATACTCTCGTCAGGCAAAGGCTTCAGCCTTGCCGAGGTGGAGCTTCTTACCGGCAGAACTCACCAAATAAGGGCGCACATGGCTTATATTGGTCATCCGCTGGCAGGCGACACCAAATACGGAAAAAGCAAAAAAGCGCCCGTCGGATTTCCCTATCAGGCGCTATACAGCTACAAGCTCATATTCGATTTTTCAACCGACGCCGGCATACTGAACTACCTTAAAGGCAGGGAATTTGAGGCGGATAAAAGCAACATATGGTTTGCCGACTCAGCACAGGCATAAAAACGCGCTCATATTTCCTCTTTTGCCGTTTGTGGCGCGGTGGCTCCAAAGCAGATCGCTGTTGCAGTTGGTGCAGAGGTCGGAGAGCGTGATGCTTTCGTCGGGAACGCCTGCCGCCGACAAAATCTGACGGTTGGCTTCAATCAGATCGACCATGTATTTTCCGTTTTCCTTTGGAAAAACGAACCTGCCGCTGTTGAGACCTTCAAGGGCGTAAAAATGATCGGCGCAGGGCTTATCCACCTCATAGCAGCAGACAGAGATGGCAGGACCTATTGCTGCAACCATATCGGCAGGGTCGGTGCCGTAGAGGGCGGTCATTTTCTGCACGACCTTCTCCCCTATCCTTCCCACCGTACCGCGCCAGCCGGCGTGGGCAAGCCCTATAGCCCTGTTTTTTGTATCGACAAAAAACAGCGGCGTGCAGTCGGCGTAATAGGTCACGAGGGTAACGCCCGTTTCATTTGTTATTAGAGCGTCAACGCTTTGCATGTCGCGCGGTCTGTAAATGCCCGTGCCTCTGTCGGCACGTGTCACGGGGCGCACAAAGGTGTTGTGATCCTGCGCGGAGGCAACGAGGCTTTCAAACTCAAAGCCCGCGCTTTGACAAAGCCTTTTGTAGTTTTCGGTCACACGGTCGGGATCGTCGCCGCGGTTGAAGCCCGTGTTCATCGAGGTAAACTCACCGCCCGACACTCCCCCGAGGCGGGTTGAGAAAGCGTGGTTGATGAATTTTATTTCCGATAACGAATTATATGTGAGATACGGCACGGCGCCTTGGTTGTTGAGCGTCATTGTTTTGGACTGAAATTTCATGTTTACCTCCGAATATGCTTGCAAGTTTTTTTGCGGCGTGATATAATCATATTATACGAGGTGGTTTTATGAAATACAAGCTTTTCGGAAAAAATATTGCGCCCGATTGCAGCTACTGCGACAATTCGGCTTATGAGAACGGAATTATAGCCTGCAAAAAGAACAAAACGATAAAGGAAGGCAAGTGCCGCTCGTTTTGCTATGACCCGCTTTTAAGAGAACCTCGCTCGGTCACTCTTGCGGGCAGCTATACGGCAGAGGATTTTAAGCTTTGATTTTATTTTACAATGATAACGGTGCGCGACAGCGGAGGAGATCGCTGTCGCGCACTTTTTGTTTAGGTCACTTGTATTGAACACAATCTATTTGAGGTGTTGATTCGCCGTAGGTTTTTCCGTTTTCCACCGTACCGAGCATGTAAATGTAGTCATCCACATACACACAGCGGTCGATGGTGTCGTACTCGCCCGTGAATCTGTCGGAGGTGTAGTTGTCGATCACGTTGATTTTTCCGTCGTCAATGCGGAAGTTGAGCACTCCGTTTCTGACCTCCGGATCAATGCGGTCATACTCCTCCGCCTCGGCGTCATACGCTGCGCTGTAATCCATCCTCCAATAGTTCATGGGAACGGCGAAGTCGCCGCGCTCAAAATTGACAAGCAGAGCCTTTGGATTATACTGAACCTGAGAGCTGTAGTTTTCAAACACCTTGGTATCTATCACCTTGGGATTTGCCTTGTCGGAGACATCAAAGGTCACGATCTTAAGTCCGTCCTGAATCTCCATACCTATCAGATCGTCTCCGTCGGTAGTGTGATAGCCTACGCCCAGCAGCGTGTTGCTGTCTATGGGCACAAGCATGGTAGAAAAGCCGCTGATCTTCACCTCTCCCGTGATGGCGGGCGCCGAGGGATTTGAAACGTCGATTACAAACAGCGGATCGGTTTGCTCATAGGTGATGACATAGGCTGTTTCGTCGATGTAGCGCACAGCCTTTATGCTCTCGCCGGTGGCAAAGCCCTTTATCTCGCCGATTTGGTTGAGGCTTTCGTCGAGCACGAAAAAGTTGTTAGTGTCCTCCCAAGTCAGAAAGTTCTCGGAGGTCGTCGCCACGCGGAGCTTGCCCTGATACTCGTCGAGGGAATATTGGTTGTTGATTATTCCTTCCACGGAATTTGAAGCGATAAACTCTATTTCGTCGGAAAGGCTGATTTTTATGATCTGAGTTTTTTCGGGAGCGCTGAACGACGAATAAATATCATCGTAAAAAAGCTTGTCCTTCGGGTTTTCCTCTTCATCTTCATCTTCATCGTTTTCAAAAAAGCCCGTCGCCGAGGAGCTTTCCGACCAAAAGCTCTCTATCCCGTCAAGCGCTTCATCCGTTTGAGAATCGTACCGCGTTTCGTAGTCTATTATCGTGTTGTAGTATTCGTCCGAATAATCCAAGGCGGTGACATACAGATTATCACGGTTGCAGTATATGGTGTCCGCAGAGCCGAGGATCGCCTTGGTTATGGTTGCCTGAGCGGATTTGTCGGTATCAATGCTGCTCACGACCAAAATATTTGAATCCGTCGGGTTTTCAACGGAATAGAGGCAGTCGGCAGGGATCCTGCTTAAAACAGCCTCGTCACCGGAAGCTCCGTTGCATGTGAACGGAACATACTTTGAGCCGGTTGGGAGCGAATTTGAAACAACGTACAGCATGCCGTCGATCATGCGAGAGGAACAATAGCTGCCTGCCTGCATAAAGCTGTCGATAAGCTTAAGCTCGCCGCTGCCCGCGTTTGAGGTGTCGTATTCCGCTATCTCAGTCACCTGAGTGTATGGCTTATAAACTGCATCGCCGTCGCTATCCTCCGCGCTGTCTGAGGTAGCCGTGTATTCCTTTGGATCTACCGTTTTGTTTGAAAGAACAATAAGCTTGTTATCGCGGATGAAGAAATCACATGTCGAAATGAATTTATCATCGGTACCCGTTTGGGCGACTATTTTTGAGTTTTCCTTATCTGCCGAATAAACATATATGGTGTTTTTATCGGAGGAAAGCGCGTAAATGAACCTGCCGTCGGTTTTTACGGTATCAGCCTCCGAAACTCCCACCACCTGTTCATAGGTTGAGTTGTGATAAGAACCCGCACCCGGAGAAGCGCCCAAGCCGCTGTCGGAATTATTTAGGGAGTTTCCGCCCGTTGTTCCGCCTGCGGAGCTGCCCGAGGTTCCCGTGGAATATGAGTCGGCGGCATATTCCTCCGCTATAGCGTCTGTGGTGTATATACCGTTGTAGTAGTACGAACCGGAATAGAACTTGCTGAACTTTGCCGCCTTGTCAAGCGATTCCTCCAGCTGCTTATAGTCGGAAAAGCGCACAAGCGGAGTTTTGAACGCCGTGCCGCCGATAACGGCAGGCGAGGGTTTGCCGACGTTTGAAATAACTCCCGAAACAGCTACGCCTGCGGCGGTAACGACGGCTATCGCTGCTGCGGCTATGCCTGCGTTGCGGATTGTGTGCGGCTTTTTGACCTCGGCAAGCGGCTGAACATAAGCTATTCTATCCATTACAAGCTGTTCGTTTATTTGTTCGGGAGCATTCACTCCGCTTTGGTCAAACTTATCCTTTATAAAATCAAAATCATTATTCATTTTTTTCATGTCGATCACTCCAAAAACGTTCTCATCTTGGCAAGGCTGCGCGAAAGCTTTGAACGCACCGTCGCCGCCTTGAGGTTAAGCATTGCGGCTATCTCGGGGCTGCTGTAGCCCGCGACCGCCGACAGCAGAACAATGTCTTTCTCCTCGGGACTCAGCTGTGCCAGCGCTTCCTCAAGCTCGGGAGCAAGGTGGATATCTCCGCCTGCCTGCGGCTGCGCGTCGTCTATGTCAACCGTAATGCCGAGCTGAGCCTTTTTGGTCAGAACAGCGCAGCACTCGCGGTAGAGTATTTTGAACAGCCACGCGGAAAACGCCTTTTCGTTTTTAACCGAAGCCACGCCCATGTACGCCTGCGTTATGCATGACGATACTGCGTCCTGCGCGTCCTCGGCGCTTCCCAGCTTAAAGTATGCGTAGCGGTATAGCTTGTCCCTGTAACGTATGTAAAGCTGAGCGAACGCCGCCTTGTCGCCCGCGCGCGCCGACCTTACCAATGCCCTTTCGTCCATTTTTACTGCCTCCAACGATATCGTTCAATTATATAGTGCCGAAAAAAGGCTGAAGTGTTGCATGTGATATACTATTTTCAATTGAAATGCTTTCAAAAAGATGTTAAAGAATTTTTTTTGATAATAGTATTTAAAAAGCCGAACGGTACCCAAAAGGGCGCCGCTCGGCTGTATATTATGCCATTTGGAAGTCGCGTATGTAGCTTTCCATGCACTTTTTGATGGTTTCCTTTGCCTTTTTGACGCTATATACCTCGGTAACGTGGGTCTCCTTGCCGTTCTCGAGCATCTTATACACCTGGAAGAAGTGGCGTATCTCGTCAAAAATGTGCTTGGGCAGATCCTTGATGTCGTTATAGCCGCAATAGTTGGGATCGTTTACGGGCACGGCGATTATCTTTTCATCGTGGCTGTTGTCGTCTATCATATTGAGCATGCCTATGGGCTTGCACTCAACAAGAGTCATGGGCAAAATGGTTTCGCTGCACAGCACAAGAACGTCGAGCGGGTCGCCGTCGTCGGCATAGGTGCGGGGAATAAAACCGTAGTTTGCGGGATAGTGGGTCGAGGTGAACAAAACGCGGTCAAGCTTGAGCATACCTGTGTCTTTGTCGAGCTCATACTTGTTTTTACCGCCCTTTTCGATTTCGATGACCGCGTAAAAATCATCTACCGTAATTCTTTTGGGTGATATGTCATGCCAAACATTCATAGAGTAATCCCCTTCCGATTAGTTATTTCTATTATAGAAAATAAATACATAGTTGTCAAGCATTATAAGGAAAAAAGTAACAACCGTTTCAGGAATAATAAATCCTGTTATTCGTCTTCCTCCGAATAGTCTTTTATCTTTGTCTTTTTAACCTTGGGCTTTTTGGGCTTGCTTAACATGGTCATTATTATAGCCGCAAGGCACAGGAATACGCCTACGCAGCAAAGCACCATTACCGGCCACGATTTTTCCATGATATAACCCAGACCGACAGCGGCAATGAGCAGCACTACGCTGAGTATCATTATTATAAACGACAGCTTGTACAGTATGTTCATTTTGGGAGATTTATCCATTGTTGTCCCTCCTAAAGCAAATTAGCTATATCGGCAAAGTTTTGCAGGCTGAGAGCCTCGGCTCTGGCATTTTGCGGAACGCCCGCGCCATCAAGCAGCTGCAAAACCTTTTCCTTGTCCATTGAAAGCCCCGAGCTGAGCGAATTGGATATTACCTTTCGCCGCTGTGAAAACGCCGCCTTTACCACACGGAAAAACTTTTTTTCGTCGGTTTTTACGGGCGGTTCCTCAAGCACGTCGAGGCGGATAACCGCGGAATCGACCTTGGGCGCGGGCATAAAGGAACCTGCGCTCACGGAAAAAAGCATTTGCGGCTTTGCGTAATAATTGACCGATACCGTGACGGCGCCCGACATCCGCGAGCCGACCTGTGCGCAAATGCGCTGTGCCGCCTCCTTTTGCACCATGACGGTTATTGCCGCGACGGGAAGCTTTTCTTCAAGCAGCTTCATAATCACGGGCGAGGTGATGTAGTACGGAAGATTTGCGCAAACCACGACATTCATTCCGTCAAACTCTTCCGCTATCAGCTTGTGCAGGTCAAGCTCGAGCACATCGGCGTTAATTATTTTTACATTGTCATGCTCCGCAAGCGTTTCGTCGAGCACGGGCAAAAGGCGTTTGTCAAGCTCGACTGCGACCACCTTGTCGGCAAGACGGCAAAGCTCGGTTGTAAGCACGCCTATACCGGGGCCTATTTCGATAACTCCTGTCCCCTGCCCCGCTCCCGACAGCTCTGCCATACGCGGACACACCGAGGGGTTGATCAGAAAATTCTGACCGAGGGATTTGGAAAACGTGAAGCCGTGGCGCGACAAAATATCTTTGATTGTTCCAATGTCTGATAAGCGGTTCATTTTAATGTTCGTAAGCCTTTCGGATATTTGTTTTTGAGCCTGCCGCCCGACGCCTTGCCGAAGCCTGCCGTTATTCCGTTGACGCACACGGCGGTGTAGCCCTTTATTTGCGGTGAAACGGCAATTTCTTCACCGTGAAGGTATCGCTTTATTTCGTCGCTTTCGCAATCGAGGTCGATCGCGTTAACACAGTCCGACGGCTTTGCCGCCGCAAATGCGCTGTGATGCGGCTCAAAACGGTTTTTGACGGTCTCGCCGAGAATGACTCCCGCGCGAAGTATCGTCAAACCCTTTGTATCGAAGTTATAATTCTTTGGCAGAATATAAATCTTGTTGTTAATTATCTCTGTGCGCTCGCCGAACGGTCGGCAGGCAAAAAGGCTGTCGTAAAAATCGAGTACCTCGGGCGACGGGCTGCCAAAGGGAGCTTCAAATCCGCCCCTTGCGCTCTCGCCAGATTTGCGCAGTCTTGCGGCAAAATGACCCTCGCCGCCGTCCATCGGGAAGATGCGCCGCGCAAGGTTTTCGGTCGGTCTGCCAAAGGAGACCTGCGCGTCCTCCGGCTCAAAGTCGGGATTCTCCGCCAAAAACCGCGCGATGACCGACTCGTTTTCCTCGCGCGAAAAGGTGCAGGTGGAATAGACCAGCACGCCGCCGGGCTTCAAAGCGGTCTTGGCGCTGTTCAAAATGTGCAGCTGGCGCTCGGCACAGCTGCGCACATGCTCCGCGCTCCACTCGGTTTTGGCGTCGCTGTTTTTGCGGAACATGCCCTCGCCGCTGCACGGCGCGTCCACCAGCACGCGGTCAAACTGTCCGCTCAGGGCGGCGCAAAGCGTCTCGGGATGGCAGTTGGAGACGACCGCGTTGCGCACGCCCATGCGCTCTATATTCGATAAAAGAATATTCGCGCGGCTTTTGACGATCTCGTTGCTCCACAGCAGCCCCTTGCCCTGCAGCTTGGCAGCTATCTGTGTGCTCTTGCCGCCCGGTGCGGCACAGAGGTCGAGCACCTGTTCTCCCGGCTGCACGCCCAGCATCTCCACCGCCGAGGTCGCCGACGGCTCCTGTATATAAAACGCGCCGGCATGGTGCAGCGGATGGTTGCCGGTCAGCTCCTCCGGCAGATAGTAGCCGTCGGGGCAAAAGGGCGTGGGCTGCAGCGAACAGGAGAGCGCCGCTTGCAGCTGTTGTGCCGTGCATTTGAGCGTGTTGACGCGCAGTCCGCGAAAGTTGTCGCCGTTATAATACTGTAAAAACTGCTCATATTCGTCGCCGAGCAGCGCTTGCATGCGTTCTGAGAATTCCATATCCTATTCGTTCAAATTATCATATTTGCCGATGTCGCACAGCAGGATCTCGTGACAGCCGAGGCGTGTGCTCAGCGGCGCCTTTTCCATATAATCGCCGTACAAAAACGTGAGGTATTCATCGTATTTTTTCGGCACCGGCAGCTGATACCCCTCAAAATCGTGGGTGGTGACCTCGCTTAGAATATCGGCGGAGAAGCAGCCGTTATACACGTTTCTGCCCATGCCGTCATAGAGGTATTTGGCGTTCTTTTTCCTTTTGAAGAAGCTGATCGTGTGGTTCATCAAAAAGTAGCTGAACCGCAGCGGCAAAAGCCTGACAAAGAAGTTTGTCACCGCCGACTGCACGCGGCTGCCGTTGTCAGCCTTGCGGTGGTTCCATTTGTTGAGCACCAGCGCACGCGTAAACAGGGTCGCGGCGAGATGGAGCTTTTGCCCGAGCCGCGAATTGGCGGTCTTGTCGTGACAAAAGATGTCAAAGGCGATGCCGACGTTGATGTCGGTGTGGTTTTTGGCAAGCTCCGTGGCAAAAATCGTGTTCTCCACGCGCAGCTTGTTGAACTCATAAAAACAGTTTTTGTCGGTCTTGCCCGACTGAAAGGTCATGCCGGCAGGCAGCTCCTGCTGCGCCACCTCGGCAAATCTATCGTAATCCTCGCGCAGCATCATGATATCGGCGTCGTCCGCCGAGAAAGTATTTGATGCGGTGTTTTTTGCAGATGCGGTCAACCTCGAGCAGATAGGCAAGCTGCATCTTTTGGATCGCGTCGAGCCTGCCGTCGTGGGTGTTGGGCAGCTGCAAACGGCTCGTGTCCTTCATATGGGACATCACGCACAGCTCCAGCGCCGTGTCCAAGCCGATGGCGGGCGCACAGCCGCCGTTGATCATCTTGCCGCCGGAGAGCGCGCAGGCGTTCTCGTCCGCGCCGTCGGTGAGGGTCAGCCTTGCCTTGTCGCCGTAGACGTCGTGCAGCACCGCCGCGATCATGCCGGCGGAGACCGTGCAGTTTTTGCCGGTCACGTTGTAGGTTTGGTTGTCCGTCAGGCTGCCTCCCAGCGCATAGACGACCGCGCGGAGCACGTCGGTGAGATAGACGTAGGAGAGCCGCTTGCCGTTGACGAGCGAAGCCGCTTCACCGTTTGCGACCGCCTGCAAGGCATTGTCCAAATGCGTCGGCAGGCCGCTGCAGGCGCCCAAGATGATGCCGGTGCGCAGCACGGTGAGGGAGAAGTCCGCTCCCTTTTGCTGACAGTGCCAGAGGCTTTCTATCGTGCGCAAAAGCTGGTTGTCGCTGCAATGTGGGTCGGTGTTGTCGAGCGGCGCATACTCGTTTTCGGCGTAGACGCGGTTCGGCTTGCCCGTTCCGTAAACGCGGCTGTCGCTGAGCAGCACCACCTTGGCGTGCGTGCGCCGTGATAGCTGTGCCAGCGCGTTCGTCTGTGCGATCTCCTGTGCAAAGGCAGCGGAAAAGTGTGCGGCATGCTCACGGCAATAGCCGGTGTGAACGATGTAATCAATCTCCTTTATTTCTTCAAGAGAATCAAAATCGACCGCTTGAAAATACTCGCTCGCGGTGCAGCCCTTGTCAAAGCCGTCTGTATCGCCTGCATAGATCACGCGTATCTGCCGCTTTTGGCGCTCGCTCTGATAAATCAGCGCATAGCAAAGACAGCGGGCAAGTGAATGTCCGCTGACAAGAATGGTTTTGTTATTCAGTTTTTCGAGCTTTTCCTTTTCGACCTGCGGCATCGCCGCCCAGTCTGCCTGAAATTCGTTGAGGTTCAGCATATTATTTCTTCTTTTTCTTTTTTTGCTCTTCCTTGTAGTCCTGATAGACCTTCAGGGTCTCGGCGGTG
This sequence comes from uncultured Ruminococcus sp., assembly GCA_902798365.1. Classification (GTDB taxonomy): domain Bacteria; phylum Bacillota; class Clostridia; order Oscillospirales; family Acutalibacteraceae; genus Ruminococcoides. The sequence continues at coordinate 381 of CADBWP010000008.1, read as the reverse complement.
GGACCGTCAAAAATCACGGTGCCCTTTCGCAGATAGATGGAGCGCGGACAGATCTCGCGGACGGAATCGGCGCTGTGGCTGACATAGAGCACCGTGGTGCCGGCGCCGATGATCTCCTTGATCTTTTCCTTGCACTTCTTTTTGAAGCTCGCGTCGCCGACCGCCAGCGCTTCGTCAACGACCAGCACATCCGGTTCGATGTTGACGTTGATCGCAAAGCCGAGACGCATTTTCATACCGCTCGAATAGGTGCGCACCGGTTGGTCGATGTAGTCGCCCAGCTCGGCAAAGTCGATGATGTTCTCCTCGATCTGCTTGATGTAGTCGTCCTCCAAGCCGAGGATATATCCCTTTAGATAGATATTTTCTCTGCCGGTCATT
>CADBWP010000007.1:60662-109029 GCA_902798365.1 uncultured Ruminococcus sp. | reverse complement strand
ACGGCGACAGCTCCCCTTAGCGCAGGGGAGCCTAACGCGCTATCTAAAAACGTTAAGTTGACGACATTGCCTGACAGGGAAAATGTCGCGCAGCGACAAAAGGGTTGCCGTTTTCGCAGAAAAAGGTGTCAGCGATAGCTGACGGAGGGATCGAAGACCTTTCTGTTCCTTGTCGGTGTTTGTTGATTGCCAAACGTCTCCGACCCCTCAGCCGCCTAACGGCGACAGCTCCCCTTAGCGCAGGGGAGCCTAATATGCTATCAACCACCTTCGGAACGCTGTTGCGTTTTAATACTGCCCTCTTATTTCTTATTTGGAAAAATTTTTGTTTATTTTTAAAAAATAGTGGAAATATTTTCATGTATATGATATAATGACTGTGTATAATAAAAATATGAAAAGAAAAACCGACAATAAAGGAGAAAGAAAAATGTCAAAGCTCAAATTACCCGAGCAGCTGGAATCCTGGAAGGTGATTTCGGCTCTGCCCGACAAAAACGGTTTTCCTGCCTACCGCGTGGGCAAAACCGAGTTTGACGGCTCCGACGTTCAGGCGGTGCTCACCCATGTTTGCTTTGAGGGCGAGGACTACAACGGCGACAGCGCCACCTATCTGAGCGACGAAGCGGCTTTTGTAAAAAGCGTTATAAACCTGCGCGGCGTAAGCAACTATATTGACGCCTGCGTTGAAAACGTTCCGTCCAAAAACAGGGCTTCGCTGTATATTCTGACCGAGGAGCTTCCCACGCTTGCCGAGGTCATGAGCGGCAAGCCCACCGAAAACGAGATCGTGGATTTCGGTCTGAGCATGAGCGGCCTGCTTGAAAAGCTTGAGAGCGCCAACATGTTCCACGGCAACCTTAAGCCCGAAAACATCTATATGACCGACGACGGCTGCAAGCTTGGCGGCTTTACCGAGTTTGAGAGCAGCTCGGAGGACCTGTCTTTTACCGCGCCCGAGATTTATCGCGGCGAGCAGCCCGACTACACCACCGACATTTATTCGCTGGGACTTATTATGTATTCGCTGGCAAACGGCGGCAGGCTGCCCTTTGAGGGCGACGGCACAACGCGCGAGCAGGCTGTTGAAAAGCGCATGTCGGGAGCGTCCGTTACGGCTCCTGCCGAGGGCGGCGAAAAGCTTAAGAGCGTTATTGTGATAGCCTGTCAGCCCGACGGCAAAAACCGCTGGAAAAACGCCGGCAACCTTAAAAACGCTCTCGCTTCGATTAAATCGGAGCTTTTGCCGCACGCAAAGCCCAAGGCTGCGGTTAAGCTGCCCGAAAACACCAGCTTTGACAGCAATGTGTTTGAGGAATACGCCTTTGACGAGTTTGACGAGGTTTCGGCTCCCGAGCAAAAGGAGGCTCCCAAGCACGCCGCGCCCGTTGCCGAGGGTCCCGCCCTTACCGGCGCAAGCAGAAGACAGCGTCCGCAGGCTTCCGCTCAGGAGCCCGGCGACGAAGTGGATAACCGCGTGTTTGATGACTACAAGCTGCAAACCAAGGTGTTCAACATAAAGGACGTTAAAAATGCCGAGAGCAAGGACTTTGGCGAATACTTTGACGACGAGCCCGCACCCGACAACTATGACGACGACACGGATTACGGCGACGGCTCTTACAAGGACAACGCCTTTTACCGCCCCACCGACGACGAAGACGACGACCAGACCCCCGAATCGGGTCGCCGCAAGGGTCCCATAATCGCGTTTATTATAGCCCTGGTGCTTCTTGCCGCGCTGGTGGGCTTTGGCGTGTATGCGTCGCAAAACAACTTCTTCGGCTGGTTTGACAACAAGGACTCCCAAACCGACACCGCAGCCACTCAGGCTGCCACACAGGACGCTCAAGCTACTACCCAGGCGGCATCTCAGGCGCCCGCTACCACCGCTCCGGGCGAGGAAACCACCGCTCCCGACGAAACAAAGCGCGAGGGCAAGTATTATCCGTCCAACGTTATCGGCTTCTTCTATGACTACGCCCAAAAGGTGCTTGAGGACGAGGGCTTTAACGTGGTGATCGGCGAGTTCAACTACAGCGATTACTACGAATACGGCTATGTTATCGGCATGAACCCCGACGGCACCGAGGAGCTTGAGGCAGGCAGCACCATAGTGCTTGAGGTTTCGGCGGGTCTTAACAATCCCGTTGAGTACGACGAAAACGGCGACAGCGACAGCAGCCAAGGCGACGGCGATAACAGCGAGAACAACGACAGCAATGAATAAGCTATGTGCAATAAGGGAAGAAGCATACTCTTCCCTTATTACTGCATTTTAAAAGACCGGGAGTATTCGGAATGAAAGAAAAAACCCTTAAGGTGTTAAAAAGCAATACGCTGTTTGCGCTGCTGCTCAACTCGGCGGCGCTGGCGCTTTGCGTTATTTTCACCTCGTTTGCCTATGGCAGCCACGCCGACTACAACCTATCGGTACTTATTTGCCGCGACCACTTTTACTACAACGGCACGGTAAACTATATTCTGGCGATGCTTGCAGGTACAGCCGAGTACGCGTTTCCCAACATCAACTGCTTTGCGCTGTTTGAGGTGGGAGCGTCGTTTGTAGCGTTCTGCTCGATGACCTTTGTGTTTGCGGACAAGTATCAAAAGCGCAAGGCGTTTGTGTATTCGGCGGTGCTCAACATACTGTTTGCCATGAGCCACTATCAAAGCGTTGACAGCACGCGCACCGCAGCCCTGCTGTGCGCCTCGGGCTTTATGCTGGTGCTGTTGGCAATATACAACAAGCGCTACACCATGTCGTGCTGGGTGGGCGTTGCGGAAATTGTTTTGGGCTCGTTTTTCAACATAACCTACTTCTTTATAGCGCTTGGCTTTGCGGTGGCGTTCTTCTTCGGCGACCTTATGGCAAAAAGAAAGTACCGTTTGCAGTTTCAAAAGCTGTTCTGGTACTTCCGCCCGTTTTTGCTTATGTTTATTTTGGTGTCGCTTATAACGCTGGGACTGCATCAGTTTTCGTACTCGGTCAACCACGCGACGCCCGAGGCCGAGAATTACTATGAATACGCAGTGCTCAAAAACGAAATAGACTCTCTTCCCTATCCGGGCTATTTTGATCACGAGGAAGAGTTTGCCGAGGCGGGAATAAACAGCGAAAGCGACTATGAGCTGCTGAAAAACAACTATTACGACGACAACACCTCGCTTGATGTGGAAGCCCTGCGCACCGTGCATGAGATTCAGCTCAGCGAAAACCCCAAAAACTTTATAAACACTTCGGCGGCGGTGTTCCGCGACAACTATGAAAGCGCCGTAAGCCTGCACAACTCGGTGCTGGTGCTGGCGGTTTATCTGGCGCTGTCGCTGGTGTTCATCTTTTATCACAAAAACCGCTTTTCGTTTTTTCCGCTATTCTATGCCATAGTGGGCTTTATCTCGGGCTTTATGCTCAGGTTCTTTTACAGCGGAAGCGAAAACCTGACCTACGGCATATGGGTGTTTATGATAGCCATGCTGCTAAATTCGTTCAACTTTGAGGTGCTCAGGCGAGAAAAGCCGTCCTCAAAGCTGCGCATGAACAACGGCTATATGATTATATCCTGCGCTGTGGTTGCCCTGCTGGCGACCGTTAACGGCATCATCGTGTTTTACACCATGGAGCCGCGCAAGGAGGGCGACGAGATTAGGGGAATACTGTCGGAGATAGGCAGAAACCCCGACAACTACTATGTTTTGGATCCCGAAACACGCGAGGAGCTGATTGAATACACCGAGAACTTTGTTCACCCGATGTGGGGCTTCCGCGAGGAATATCTTGACAACCTTGACGACTTCGGGTATTTTCATCAGACCGAAAAGCTGAGGCGCAGAAACCTGCCCGAAAACATTTACGAGGCGGTTTTGAGCAACAAAAAGATATACGTTATTGACAAAACGCTTGTTATAAAAAAGGAACGCTATTTTTCGGAGCACTACACCGAAAACGGCAGCGTGACCTATGAACAGCTTTCAGAGCCGAACGGCTACGGCGTGTATGAACTTAAGGTAAGTTAACGCCGGCGAAATCGGCTTGCAACAACACAAAGACCAATTAAAACGCCGGTCGGGATTCCAATGCGGACCCGACCGGTATTTTTAGTTTATTTGAAGTTTATTTCTTTTATGGAATTATTTATATCCTCCGGAAGCGGAGCCTCAAGCTCAAGCGTTTCGCCCGTTACGGGGTGAACAAAGCGCATAAGCGCGCAATGAAGCGCTTGGCGGGACATTGCTTCGCGGCTGCCGCCGTACAGGTCGTCGCCCAAAAGCGGATGACCCATGTGGCTCATGTGGCAGCGTATCTGATGCGTTCTGCCTGTTTCAAGCACAAGGCGCAGCAGAGAATACTCCTTACCGCAGGCGAGCACAGTATAATGCGTCACCGCAGGCGCACCGTGGTCTGCAACGCAGCGCACCATTTTGGAATCGCCGCGCAGGGCTATGGGAGCGGAAACGGTTCCGCCGTCTTTTACCTCACCGTGAACAACGGCGAGGTATTCTTTATATACGGCGTTTTTAAGCGCGTTGGCACAGAACCCGTCCTTGGCGATAAGCACAAGCCCCGAGGTGTCGCGGTCAAGGCGGTTGACCGCGCGAAAAACATAGCTTTCGCCGCGCTCCGCCATATAATAAGCCACGCGGTTGGCAAGGGTGTCGGTTTGGTGCTGCTTTACGGGGTGAACGGGCATAAACGGCGGCTTGTTGAGCACGAGCAGGTGGGCGTCCTCAAAGATAATATCAAGCTCGCCCTCTGTAGGCATAATGAACGAGCTGTCCTCGCGCGGAAGGGTTATTTCTATTTGTTCGCCTGCATGAACGGGATCGACCGAGCGCAAAATTTTTCCGTTCCGCAAAATACCGTCTTTTTCTCGCTTAAGACGTGTTATCATTCTTGTGGAAACGCCGCAAAAGTCCTTTAAAAACCACTTGGCAGGCTTTCCGTCAAAGCGCGGCGGCACGGTGAAATACAGCTTTTCAGGCATGGAGCGCCCTCCACGTGAAGTAACAAGCCGCAGCCTGCACGAGTATTATTGCAGGGATCCCGAGCATGAAGCGCTTTTTGCGTATTTTATGGCGGATGAGCAGCATGGTTAGGAACATTGCCGCGCTGCCGCCGAACAAAGAGATAAGAATAAGGTTTTTCTCGCTTACCCTGCGCCCGTGCCGCATTGCGCGCAGCTTGTCGAACACCGTGACCGCCACGGCGAACAGGCTTACGGCGGCAAGGTATGCGAATAATACATACTTCATAATAACCTCCGGAGATGATGTGATGACAGTTTCTCACACCCGTCAAAACTGCGTTGACAACGGCAACCTAAAACGGCAGGGACAAACAATTGCCCGTATCGGTAAAAAATATCTGCCCATAGCCGCAGCCGCCGTGCTGCTTGCGGCGGCGCTCACCGTCGGCTCGCTTGCCCGAAAGCCCGTCAACCCGTCGCCCGTGTCGCGCAATACCGCTGCGACCGCAAGCGAGGCTGCCACGGCGGATGAAACCCTTGACGACATGCGCGGCGTGTGGGTGACCTACATGGACTTGAGCATGGAATATGAGAGCGACAAAAGCGAGGCGGCGTTCAGAAGCAAATTTGCCGAGATAGCCGACGCCTGCGCGGATTTCGGCTTTAACACCCTTGTTGTGCAGGTGCGGCCGTTCTGCGACGCTCTGTATAAGTCCGCGCTCTACCCCGCCTCTCATATTCTGTCGGGCGAACAGGGAAAGGACGCGGGCTACGACGCGCTGAAAATAATGTGCGAAACATGCAGAAGCCGCGGGCTTAAGATACACGCCTGGGTCAACCCCTACCGCGTGACGGCGAATGATGTGCCGAAAAAGCTGAGCAGCGACAACCCGTATGTAAAAAATCCCGGCATATGCCTTGAATGTGAAAGCGGAGTAGTGCTCGACCCGTCAAGCGAAGAGGCTCGCCGCATGATCGAGGACGGCGTTGAGGAGATAGTTAAGAACTACGACATTGACGGGGTGCAGTTTGACGACTATTTTTATCCTCCCGACACGGGCGACGCCGACAGCGAAAGCTACCGCGAATACGCCGAAGCCGCAAAGGGCGAGGTTATGCCGCTTGCAGACTGGCGCAGGAACAATGTGAACCTGCTGATTGCCGAGACGTACATCAGGATACACAGCGCAAGCCCGTCGGTTGTGTTCGGCATATCGCCGCAGGGCAACCTGAAAAACAACGACATGCTAAGCGCCGACGTGATAAACTGGTGCGGCAAAAGGGGCTTTATCGACTACATCTGCCCACAGCTTTATTTCAGCCCCGACAATCCGCGCCTCGGGTTTGAGGAAGCGCTTGACGAATGGCAGCAGCTTGACTTTGCCGCAGGCGTTCGCATGTATGTGGGGCTGGCAGGCTACAAGGCAGGCAGCGACGCCGACGAGGGCACATGGCTTGACGGCGGAGAGATACTTGCAAGCGAATACCGCATGTTGAAAAACAGCGACCGCGTGAGCGGCTTTATGCTGTACAGCTATGCAAGCCTATGTGACGGCGACGCGGAATATGAAATTGAAAATCTGAAAAAAAGTCTGACCGATCAGGCAAGCTCCGCGTCGCAGTAGTCGGCGTGAGCGCAGGTGATCGTTACCGGGCGGATCTCTCCGCACAGCGACGCGTCGGCGGAAGTAACGCGGACGGGCGTATAGTTTTTGGTGTAGCCCTCCAAATATCCGTGTCTGAGGCGCTCGAACAGCACGTCTGCGCGCTGCCCTACCTGCGAGCGCAAAAACTCACTTCTCGAATCGTCACATGCCTTTGCCATGAGCCCGGCGCGGCGGGTCTTTTCGGCAGGCGGCACCTGACCGGGCGCTTCGGCTGCCCTTGTGCCCTTGCGCCGCGAATACGGGAACACATGAACCTTGGCAAATCCGATGCTCCTTACAAAATTGAGCGAGGCGTTAAAATCGTCCTCCGTTTCGCCGGCAAAGCCCACCATGACGTCGGTGGTCATTGAGGGATTGTCAAACGCCGATCTGAGAGAATCGACTATACGCGCGTATTCGGCGCTGTCATAGCGGCGGTTCATTGCCCTGAGCGTATTGTCGCAGCCGCTTTGCAAAGACAGGTGAAACTGCGGACAAAGCTTTTCCTGACCGGCAAGGCGCTTTATCAGGGCGTCGCTCATTTCCTCGGGCTCAAGAGAGCCGAGGCGCACGCGGTCTATGCCCTGTGTTTGACAGGCGAGCTCGACCGCGTCGGCAAGGGAAAAATCCTCGCCAAGCCCGTAGGCAGAGAGGTTTATGCCCACTAAGACCACCTCGCGGTAGCCGTTGAGGGCGACCTGCTCCAGCTCCTTTTTTAAATCCTCAAGCGGCTTTGACCGCACCCTGCCGCGCGCGTAGGGTATTATGCAGTAGGAGCAAAAGCGGTTGCAGCCGTCCTCTATTTTTACAAAGGCGCGTGTGTGACCGCCAAAGGACGACACGGTGAGCCTTTCGTAGGAAAAGTCCTTGTTGGGATGAGGCGGAATGTCTATGATTTGGCTGCGCTCACGAATGAATCTTTCTATTTCGGGAACAAGGTGCGAGCGCTCTTTGTTGCCAAGGATTATGTCGCAGTCGGTAAGGGTATGCATCTCCTCGGGAAACGCCTGCGGCATACAGCCCGTGACCACTATTATGCCGCCGGGGTTCTGCCTGCGCACACGGCTGATTAGCTTGCGGTTTTTGGCGTCGCTTACCGAGGTGACTGTGCAGGTGTTTATAACGGTGATGTCGGCGCGGTCGCTGTCGGCAGACAAGGTATAGCCCTGTCTGAGCAGCTCCTCGCGCATTGCCTGTGACTCGTACTGATTGACCTTGCAGCCGAGGGTAAGTATATTAAAATCCATTATTTTGTGCTTCCTTTTTGGTCATAATATTGAAATTGAATTATTTTGCAATTTGACATTGATTCTCCGATAAAATCATGCTAAAATATAGTTACAACAATGTAAACAAAGCGATTAGGACAAATTTTTCGCATATTTCGAGGTGGTCACATGTTTTCTTTATCCCTGTCTGCAATCAACAAAAATGTTCTTATCGATATATTTGAAACGCTTTCAAGATTCCCCAACATAATGATGCTGAGAAGCGGCGAATACACGGTTGACGCTCATTCGCTTATCGGCGTTTTTTCGCTGGACATCAACAAGCCGATACAGCTTTTGATGGAAGAAGAGCCCGACGAAGAGTTTAAGCAGGCTATTTCGCGCTTTACCCCCGCTCCGGTACATTGATACATTGATACGTTAACAGCAAGCCCTATGACTGAAAAGGTCATAGGGCGTTTTTGCGTTTATCATTGTTAACAATCAGCTGTTGCGGTCAACCTTGTGGGTGGGCTTGAGGTTGCCGATCTTCTTGCTTCTGGCGTCGATCTCGTCAAGCACCTCCTCAAGCGGAATGCCCTGATCCACCATCATAACGATAAGGTGATACAGCAGGTCGGAAATCTCATAAATGGTCTCCACATTGTCGCCGTTTTTGGCCGCGATGATTGTCTCGCTGCACTCCTCGCCTATCTTCTTGAGAATCTTGTCTGTGCCCTTATCCAAAAGATAACAGGTGTAAGAATTTTCGGTGGGGTTGTCGCGTCTGTCTTCGATGGTTTTGTACAGGTTGGTAAGTACTAATTTTTCCCTTGGTACCATAATGGTTTCCCCCTATTTAAGTTTTTTATAAAAACAAGAATGGCTGCCTGTGTGGCAGGCGGCTCCTGTCTGTTCCACGGTTATCAAAAGCGTGTCGTCGTCGCAGTCGGCAAACACCTTAACGACCTTTTGGAAGTGACCCGAGGTAGCGCCCTTGTTCCACAGCTCACTACGGCTGCGCGACCAAAACCAGGTGTATCCGGTTTCAAGCGTTTTTTGAAGGCTCTCTCGGTTCATATAGGCGAGCATAAGCACCTCGCCCGTTGCTTCCTCCTGAATTATTGCGGGGATAAGCTCCGCCTTTACAAAGTATTTATCCAGATCCATATGTTATTCCTTAAATCTTTGACGTTATCTCTATAGCCTGCTTTAAATCGAGCGTGCCGCTGTAGATGGACTTGCCGCAGATCGCGCCGAAAACATCGAGGTCGCTCAGGTTGATTATGTCCTTGAGCACCGAAACGCCGCCGCTGGCTATAACGTCGCAGCCAACCTCGTGAATAAGGTCGTCAAGCTGCTTGAGGTTGGGACCCGCAAGTGTGCCGTCGCGGTCGATGTCGGTAAAGACAATGGTGCGGACGCCTGCGTCCTCCATGCGCTTGGCAAGCTCGATGTAGTTTATCTCGGAGTTGTCGAGCCAGCCCTCGGCGCGAACCATGCCGTCCTTGGCGTCTATGCCGACGATGATCCTGTCGCCATATGCCTTGACGGCGTCGATAACAAGCTGACGGTTTTTGACCGCAGCCGAGCCGAGGATGACCCTGTCAATGCCGCGGCCGAGGTAATACTCTACAGCGTCCATGCTGCGGATGCCTCCGCCCACCTCTACCTTAAGTCCCGAGGACTTTGCCACGTCGGCAATGAGGTCGGCATTTATAAGCCTTGCGTCCTTTGCGCCGTCAAGATCGACCATGTGCATCCACTCGGCTCCTGCCTCGGCAAAGCCCTTTGCAGCCATGTACGGCGAATCCGCAACCTTTTGCGCCGTGGAATACTCGCCCTTGAACAGGCGCACACAGCTGCCGTCCTTTATATCTATCGCGGGTAAAATAATCAATTAAAGCACTCCCTTTGTTGAAAGAGGCACGCCGCTTCCGTTTTGGCGAACAGCCAGCCTGAGAGCGTGAGCCGCCGCCTTGTAAAGCGCCTCTGTAATGTGGTGGGAATTGTCGCCGTACAGCGACTTTAAATGCAGGGTTATGCCGGCGTTGAAGGCGAGCGCGCGCATGAACTCTACCGTCATGGCGCAGTCGTAGCCGCCGCAGCGCTCCTGCGGAAATTCGGCGTCAAACACAAGATAAGGTCTGCCGCTTATATCGACCGCCGCAAAGGCAAGCGCCTCGTCCATGGGCACATAAAAGCTTCCGAAGCGGTCTATTGAGCCCTTGTCGCCCAGAGCCTCGGCAAACGCCTGACCCAGCGCTATTCCCGTGTCCTCTACGGTGTGGTGCTCGTCAACCTCAAGATCTCCCTTTACCGTAAGCGTAAGCCCAAAGCCGCCGTGGGTGGCAAAGGAATTGAGCATGTGGTCAAAAAAGCCCACGCCCGTGCTGACGCTGACCTCTCCGCCGTCAAGGCAGAGGCTCAGCCTTATGTCGGTCTCCTTTGTGGTTCTGTCAACCGTTGCGCTTCTCATGTGGTCACCCCGCAAAATAATCCTTTATCGCACCGAGCACGGCGTTTGTTTCTGCCGCTGTGCCCGCTGTTATGCGCAGGTAGCCGCCCATGTTGCGAACGACGATCGACCTGCTTTTTAAGTACTCCCAGATTTTTGCCGAAGCGTCCGTTTTTACAAAAACGAAGTTTGCAACGCTTTCATAGGGCAGAAAATCGGGGACGTTCTCTGATATTTCTTTTAAACCATTATACAGCATTTCACGGCTGTTGACAATCGTTTTTTGTCTTTTTTCCAAATAATTTTTATGGGTATAGATCACCTCGCCGAACGCCTGCGACAGACTGTTGACATTATAGGGTGATTTTACAGCCTTTATAGCCTTTGATATGGTCGGATTTGCCACGGCAAAGCCCAGCCTGAGCGCCGCAGAGCCCACGGCCTTTGAGGCGGTGCGGAAGATTATCAGGTTGGAATAGCTGCCGACCTCGTCCAAAAGGCTCTGATCCCAGAAGTCCATGTATGCCTCGTCGAGCACGACAAGGGCGGAAACCGAGCCTACAAGCTTTTTCGCCTGCTCTTTTGTGATCCCTCTGCCCGTGGGGTTGCACGGGTTTGAGAAGATAACAAGCTTTATGTCCTCGCGGTCAACGGTATCAATCAGCGCGTCAACGTCGATGTCGAGGCTTTCGTTCTTCAAAAAGCTTTTGCACTCCACCTCGCAGATAGAGGAGTAAAACTTATACATCGAAAAGTCGGGAGCCGCGACAAGCATTTTGTCACCCTTTTCAAGAAATGCCGACTCGATGAGAAAGATAAGCTCGTCGGAGCCGTTGCCGGCGGTGACAAATTCGGGATCTATGTCGTAATATTCTGCAAAAGAATTAACCAAACCCGCTGCGAGGGGGTCGGGATAGCGGTTGAGCGCGATTTCGTCCAATTTTTTGTGCAGCTCTGCCGTTATTTCCTCCGGAAGGTTTTCGGGACATTCGTTGGCATCGAGCCTGATTTGATAGGTTCCGCTGATGGGGTCATAGGGCTCGAGCTTTTTTATTTTATCGTTTAACCGGTACATTTTGTTTCATCTCTTTCAATCAATATCAAATCTGACCTTGATGGAATTTGCGTGAGCAGTCAGGCTCTCGGCGTTCGCAAAGCGGATGATGTCCTCCGCGTCGGTGCGCAGGGCGTCACGGGTGTAACAGATGAAGCTCGATTTTTTGATGAAGCTGTCAACCGAGAGCGGTGAAAAGAAACGCGCCGTTCCGCCTGTGGGCAAAACATGGTTGGGACCCGCAAAGTAGTCGCCCAGCGGCTCGGGGCTGTAGTTGCCGAGGAACACGCTGCCGGCGTTGTCGAGCCTGCCCACATACTCCATCGGGTTTTTGCAGCACACCTCAAGGTGCTCGGGCGCAAGCTCGTTTGCAAAATCAACAGCCTGATCCATGTCGCTGCAAATAATGACCGCGCCGAAGTTGTTAAGCGACTCCTCGATTATATCCTTGCGCGAAAGGGTCTGCACCTGACGCTCAAGCTCCGCCTTAGTCTGCTCTGCAAGCTCTGCGGAATCGGTGAGAAGTATGGACGAAGCCAGCCTGTCGTGCTCAGCCTGGCTCATGAGGTCGGCGGCGAGAAATTTGGGGTCGGCGGAATCGTCGGCTATTATAAGTATTTCGCTGGGGCCTGCGATCATGTCTATATCGACGGTGCCGTAGAGCAGCTTTTTTGCCGTCGCCACAAAGATGTTGCCGGGGCCCACTATTTTATCGACCTTGGGCACGGTATCGGTGCCGTATGCCATGGCGGCTATCGCCTGTGCGCCGCCCATAAGGAATACCCTGTCAACGCCCGCGTATTTTGCCGCAGCGGCGACGTCGGGGTTGAGGGTGCCGTCCTTTTGCGGCGGAGTGCACATGACAAGCTCCTTAACGCCCGCTATTTTGGCGGGGACGGCGTTCATAAGTACAGACGACGACAGCGCCGCCGTGCCTCCGGGAACGTAAATGCCCACGCGGCTGAGACCGCGCACGCGCTGACCCATTATTACGCCGTTGTCCTTGGCGGTGAGCCAGCTTTGCTGTACCTGCCTTTTGTGAAAATCGGCGATATTTGCCGCTGCCTTTTTTACGGTTTCAATAAATTCCGGGTCGCATTTTTGCGCGGCGGCGTCAAGCTCGTCGTGGGTCACCTCAAAATTATCGGGCGCCTTGCCGTCGAATTTTACGGTGTATTCGCGCACCGCGGCGTCGCCGTTTTCGCGCACGTTTTCTATTATATCGGCAACCACGGGAACGACGTTTTTGTCGGAGCCCTGCGCTCTTTTTTTGAGCAGGTCGATAAACTCGTATTCCTTCTTGCCGTCTGCGGTAACTGTGGTCATCATTTGGTCACATCCTCCAGTTTCTTTTGAAGCTCTTCTATCTCGCGCTTTCTCAGCTTAAGGCTCGCGGTGTTGGCGATGAGCCTTGCCGAGATGTCGGCTACCCACTCTATCACCTCAAGACCGTTTGCTTTAAGAGTGGAGCCTGTCTCTACAATATCTACAATGCCGTCGGAGAGCCCCACAAGCGGAGCAAGCTCGACGGAGCCCTCTATTTTTATTATGCGCACGTCCATGTTTTTTTCGTCAAAGAACGCGCGGGTCACCTTGGGGTATTTGGTTGCAATTGTTTTGGTGTTGTAGCCGCTGTAAAAGTCAAAATCCTTTTTAACGGCAAGGGCAAAGCGGCATTTGCCGAAGCCCAGGTCAAGCAGCTCGTAAAAGGAGCTGCCGTGCTCTAAAATGGTGTCCTTGCCCACAACGCCCAAATCACAAACGCCGTGTTCAACATATGTAATAACGTCGGCAGCCTTTGCAAGCACGACCTCGAAATCGTTGTTGCCGACCGTGAGTATCAGCTTTCTGCCTTTGTTTTTTACCTCGTCGCAGTTGTAGCCGATTTTTTCGAGCAGCTCGACGGTGGTTTTTTCAAGCCTGCCCTTTGTAAGGGCTATTCTAAGCGGTTTCATATTCCGTCCCCTTCCCTATTCAACGGTGATAACTTCGGCAATGCCGCGCTCGGCGGCAAATCGCCGTGTCTCTTCAAGGGTGGGCAGCACGCTGAACCGCGCGCGCCTGCCCTGCGCATTCAGCCTTGCGGTTTCGGCTATTGCCTCCATCTCATGTCCGTCGGCGGCAAAAACAAGCACGTCGGGGTTGTCGGAATAGCTTACGCTTCCGTCGGACAGCGATTTAAGAGTTACCGCGTCGGTGTCTATGGCAAAGCCTGCCGCGCCCATAGGTGCGCCGAACTCAGCCAAAAGCTCGTCGTAGCGACCGCCCGAGATGACCGCGTCGCCTATGCCGTTGATGTAGCCCGAGAAAACAAAGCCCGTGTAGTAGTCGTTGCGCTGAACAAGCCCGAGGTCGATGATGAGGTCGTCGCCCAAGCCCAGAGCCGAAAGGCTGCCGTACAGCCTTTGCAGATAGCCGAGAGCCTCTGCCGCCGCTGTGCCGCGGCAGATCTGAGCCGCCTTGTCAAACACCTCTGCGCCGCCGAACAGCGACGGAAGGCTGCGGATAGCCTGCACCGCCTGACAGGGCGGAAGCCTGTCGAGCAGGCTGTTGAGCGCGGAGTAGTTTTTGCCCTCGATGGAAAGGCGTATCTTTTCTTTGTAATCCGCGTCAATGGGGAGCCCGTCGGACAGCGCGTCGAAAACCTCGGCGTGACCCAGCTCTATGCGGAAGTCGTGCGACACCGCCTGCATTGCCTGCACCGCCGTCGTAAGCACCTCAAGGTCGGCGCGTATTCCCTTTACGCCAACAAGCTCTATGCCCATCTGCAAAAACTCGTTGCGCCTGCCGGTAAGGGTGGGATTGTTGCGATAAACCGCCTGCTTGTAATAAAGCCTGACGGGAAGCGTGCTGTTTTTCAGCCGCGACGATACCATGCGCGCTATGGGCAGAGTGGAGTCGGGGCGCGCCACCATGAGCCTGCCGCGGTTGTCGGTCATTTTAAACATGTCCTCCTGCGCGATGCCGCTGCACGGAAGCGAAAATACGTCGTAAAACTCTATGCCCGGGGTTATTACTCTTTTAAAATCTCTGCCGCGAAAAACCTGTTCGATGCGTCCGCAGACGTCGTCCATAGCCGAACACTCGGCAAACAAAAAGTCCTTCATGCCCTCGGGGGTCACCTTTAAATACTGATTCATGATACCCTCTCTGATCGTTCAAAAATACTTTAGTGTAGTAACGTGCTAATATGTTACCACAATAAAACATTTTTGTCAATACCCGCCGCACGATTGTTAAACCGTGCGGCGGTGTTTTTAGTCTTTATTGATTAGTCCTCTATATTATCCTCGAACTTTCCGGTATTCTCCTCACCGGGCTCCTCCTCGTCGCCGGAGCCTCCGATGTGGATGAGCTTTTTAAGCTTCTGGCGCTGCTCGTGCTCGCGTTCGGCACGGATACGCCGCTGCTCCTCGGCGATCTCGGCATAGTTGAGAACCTTGAAGTCGAGCGCCTCCTGAGCTATTCTGCCCTTGGAGTCGATCTTGTTGCGCGTGCGCTTTGCAACAAGAGAATAAATGACCGCAAAAATGGGCGTACCCAGGATGAAACCGGGAATGCCGAACAACGCTCCGCCCAGCACAACGCTGAACAGTACCCAAAAGCTTGACAGTCCCACCTGGTTGCCGATGATTTTGGGCTTGAGGATGTTGCCGTCTATCTGCTGGATTATAAAGGTTATTATTACAAACCACACCACAAGCATCGGATCGACCAGCAGCAGGATAAACGCGCTGGGGATGGCGCCGATGAACGGGCCGAAGAACGGTATGATGTTCGCCACGCCGCAGAACACCGCGATAAGGGGCGCATAAGGGAACTGGAACGCCGACAGGGTGACGAAGAAAATCAGGCTTATCAGCGCAGCGTCGAGAATGTCGCCCACCAAAAAGCGGCCGCATTTGGTGTCGGTGATATCGACGATCTCGTACAGCTTGGGCAGATACTTGATGGGAATGAACGCGACAGCCAGCCTTTTGGTCAGGTGACACAGCTGCTCCTTGTATATGAGGAAATAGATCGAGATAACAACACCCATAAGAGCGTTATACACGCCGGAGGTGGCGTTTGTAACAACGGACTGGGTGGCGTTGAGCAGCAGCTTGGTCATGTTTTGACCGCCCATAAAGAAGTTTGTGATGCCGTTGAACACCTGATCAAAGGTGAGATCCTTTACGAACGGAATGTTTGAGTTTGTGATGCTCGACGCAAACCCCCTTACGCTGCCCTCGATTGACTTGTAGTAGCCGGGGAAGTTTTGCACAAGGTTTGACAGGTTAGCCACAATCTGAGGAATGAGTATGGCAAGCAGCACGGCTATAATGGCAAAGGTGCCCACATAGGTTATGCCCAGCGCGAGAGGCTTTCGCAGACCGCGCAGAAGCTTGTGCTTTGTCCCCATTTTTCCGAACGCCCTGTTATAGAGGAACTTGTAGGGAAAGTTGAGGATATAGGCAATGAGAAAGCCTATGAAGAACGGCGTGAGTATGCCCATGATAAGCTTTACTATTCCCCAGAAATCGTCAAGGTGATCCTTAACAAAAAGCAGAAAAACGGTAAAGGCTATGGCTATGAGCACGTTTTTCATTGTAAGCAGCTTTTTCAATTCTATCACTCCTAATCACGCCGAAGGGCGCATTTTTTAAGTATCGGGAAAACGAGGGGCTAAAACAACGACATCTGCGAGCTTTCGGGAAGCCCCTGCAAAACTCCCACCGAGGCGAGGGTCTCTATGACCGCCTTTGTCACCTTGGTTTTTATCTGCATGTCCTCTATGGAAAGGTACTCGCCCTTTTTGCCCTCGGCGGCAAGAGCCTCCGCCGCAGCGTCGCCCACACCCGCAAGAGATGAAAACGGCAGGCGGATTTTTCCGTCCTCCACCGTAAACATCTTGGCGTCGGACTTGTAAATATCGACGGGCAGCACCTCTACCCCGCGCTCGAGCATTTCGTTGACTATTTGCAGGGTGGCGTAGTCCTTGTCGTCCTTGTCGGTCGAGGAGTGCGCCGCCTGCGCCTGCTTTATCTGATTCATGCGAGTTTTTACCGCGCTTTTGCCCTGCATAAGCAAGGCGCCGTCGAGGTTTTCGCTGCGCACGGTAAAGTATGCCGCGTAGTATTCGGTGGGCTTGTGAACCTTGTACCAGCCCAGCCTGAGCGCGGCTATCATGTATGCCGCGGCATGAGCCTTGGGAAACATGTATTTTATCTTCATGCAGGAATCTATGTACCACTCGGGCACGCCGTGCTCGCGCATGGCCTTGAAGTGCTCGTCGGTGAGCAGCTTGGTGGCGTTGCCCTTACGCACGATCTCCATGATCTTGAACGCCATGGAATCGTCAAGACCCTTGTGCATAAGGTAGGTCATTATAGAGTCACGGGTACCTATTACCTCCGAAATGGTGCAGGTGCCGTTGTGGATAAGCTCCTGCGCGTTGCCCAGCCAGACGTCGGTGCCGTGCGACAGTCCCGAAATCTGCAAAAGGTCGGTAAAGGTTTTGGGCTTTGCCTCAAGCAACATTCCGCGAACAAAGCTTGTACCGCATTCGGGTATGCTGAAGGTGCCGGTCTGCGAATCTATCTGCTCGGGGGTGACGCCCAGCGCCTCGGTCGAGGTGAACAGCGACATAACGCCGGGATCGCTCATTGAAACCTTCATAACGGGTATGCCCGTGAACAGCTCAAGATAATGATATATGGTGGGAACATCGTGACCCAGCTCGTCAAGCTTGGTGATGGTGTCGTGTATTGAGTGGAAGTCGAAGTGCGTGGTAATGTTGTCTGACTTCATGTCGTTTGCCGGGTGCTGAACCGGACAGAAGTCATACACCTCGTTGGTGCGCGGCACGACAACCATGCCGCCGGGGTGCTGACCCGTGGTGCGCTTTACGCCCGTGCAGCCCTTGGCAAGCCGCTTAAGCTCCGCCTTGTTGGCTGAGAGCCCGCGCTCCTCAAGATATTTTTTGGCAAAGCCTATGGCGGTTTTTTCGGCGACCGTCGAGATTGTTCCCGCCTTGAAAACGTTGTTTTTGCCGAACAGCTCCTCTGTGTAGCGGTGGGATTTTGACTGATACTCGCCGCTGAAATTGAGGTCTATATCGGGAACCTTGTCGCCCTTGAAGCCCAGGAAGGTCTCGAACGGGATCTCGTGACCGTCCCTGTCCATCTGCTCGCCGCATTCGGGGCAGTTTTTGGGCGGCAGGTCAAAGCCCGAGCCGTAGCTGCCGTCGGTTATGAACTCGCTGTGCCTGCATTTGGGGCATACATAGTGCGGACAAAGCGGATTGACCTCGGATATGCCCGACATGGTAGCCACGAACGACGAACCGACCGAACCACGCGAGCCAACAAGATAGCCGTGCGCCTCGCTGTCGGCAACAAGCTTCTGGGCGGTCATGTAGAGCACCGAAAAGCCGTAGGTGGTGATGGAGTTGAGCTCCTTGTCGAGCCTCGCCTTTACTATCTCGGGCAGGGGGTCGCCGTATTTTGCCTTTGCCCTCTCCCACGTAATGCTGATGAGCTGCTCCTGAGCGCCTTCGATGTTGGGCGGAAAGGTGCCCTCGGGTATCGGGCGGATATATTCGCACATGTCTGCGATTTTGTTGGGATTTTCAACAACCACCTCGTACGCCTTTTCCCTGCCCAGCCACTCAAACTCCCTGAGCATTTCGGCGGTGGTGCGGAAGAACAGCGGAGCCTGGTTGTCGGCGTCCTTGAATTTAAGCGCCGCCTGCAAAATCTTGCGGTATTCGTTGTCGTGAGGATCCATAAAATGGACGTCGCAGGTGGCAACGACGGGCTTGCCGAGCTCTTTGCCCAGCTTGATAATGGTGCGATCCACCTCGCGCAGCTCGTCAACGGTTTTGAAGGTGCCGTTGCGTATGAGAAAGCTGTTGTTGCCCGAGGGCTGAATCTCGAGATAGTCGTAAAAGGATGCTATCTGCTTAAGCTCGCCCCAAGGCGCGCCCTTGAGAATACTTTTATAAAGCTGACCCTCGCAGCAGGCGGAGCCGATGATGAGACCCTCGCGGTGCTTTATCAGCTCGCTTTTTGAGATGCGCGGCTTTTTGTAAAACGTCTGCAAATGGCTTGTTGATATGAGCTTGTAGAGGTTTTTTAAGCCCGTTTTATTCTTTGCAAGAATTATTTGGTGATAGGTCGGCAGCTTTTTAAAGTCGCCGCCCGCGATTTTTGTATTTATATCCTTTGTAACGTGAATGTTGTAGTCGTCCTTAAGGCGCGAGCAGAGCGACACGAATATCTTTGCCAGAATGGTCGCGTCGTCGGTCGCGCGGTGATGGTTGAAGCTACCCAGCCGCAGGTAATCAGCCACGGTGTCCAGCTTCACGTTTTTGATGTCGGGCAGGATGGCGCGAGCTATTGCGACGGTATCTATTGACGTGTTGTTGTAATCCTCGCCCATGTTCTCGCATGCCTTGCGGATGAAGGAGGTGTCAAAGGGCGCGTTGTGAGCAACCAGCACGCAGTCGCCTGCAAACTCGAGAAAAGCCCTGACAGCCTCGCGCTGAGACGGCGCTCCGCTGACCATTTCGTCGGTTATACCCGTAAGCTGAGTTATCTTTGCCGGGATGGGCATTCCGGGGTCGGCAAAGGTGTGGAAGGTGTCGGTTATCTCGCCGTTTTCCACCCTTACCGCGCCTATCTCGGTGATTTTGTCGCGCAGGGGCGACAGCCCCGTGGTTTCTATGTCAAAACAGATAAATGTACCGTCGAGCGGCTCGTCGCCGCCGCCGGAAACGGACTCGACAAGGTCGTCCATAAAGTACGCCTCGGTGCCGTACAGCACCTTTATGTCGCCGCCCAGCTTGTATTTTATGGTTTCGGCTGCCTTCATCGCATCGGGAAACGCCTGGGCAACGCCGTGGTCGGTTATGGCTATAGCCTTGTGCCCCCACTCATAGGCGCGCTTTACAAGGTCGCCCGCGGGCGTGAGCGCGTCCATCTGCGACATGTTGGTGTGCAGGTGAAGCTCCACACGCTTTGTTTCCGCCTTGTCCGTCACCTTTACCTTTTGGGCGGTGCCTACGGACGACGCGTTGAGCACGGTTTCCTTGATGAATTCGTCGTATTCTATGTTGCCCGATACAACTACGGTCATACCGGACTTTAGTGAATCAAGAGCCTCGGCTCCCCTTACGGGCACAAAAAGCTTGACCGTCACCGAGCCCGTGTAGTCGGTGATGTCCATGGTCATAATTATATTTTTGCCGTTTTTGGTGGTGCGCTTTTCCGTTTCTATAACGTCGCCCCATACCACGGCGCCCTTTTCGCCGCCTGCAATATTCTTTATAGGAATCATTTTGCCGCGGATGCTTCTGCCGTACAGGGGCCTTACCGACGATCGGATTATCTGCGGGGTCTCGAATATGCCCTCGCGCACCTCCACCTCGGTAACGGCGTCCTCAGCCTGACGCTCGCGCACCTCTTCGCTGACGGCTTCATCTTCTCTGAAAAAGTCGGCTGCCTTGGCAAGAGCCTCGCGCTTTATCTGTTTGTGCGCGTTCTGCATTGCCGCCTTGTATTCCTCGCTTTGGTCGGTCACCTCAAAAACACCCTCGTAGCGAATGTTCAGGTCAAGACCAAAATGCTCGGATATTATGCGTGTAAGCGCTGAATCAAAGCCCTTTGCATCAAGCAGCGCCTTGCCGCCGTTTTGCAGGGTTATGACAAGCGTGCTGCCGTCAAGCCTGACCTCGGCGTTATTGAGCGTGCCGTTTATGCTGGGCATTTCGCGCCTGACAGCCGCATAGAGCTGCGGAAAAAAGTCCGCCGAAAACAGACCTGCGTCAAAGCGCGGCTTTATGACCACCGAGGCGTTGAGCGCCGACGAAAAGCTTTTTTCGGCAACAAAAAGCTGAGCATAGCCTATAAGCCCCGAAAATTTTACATTCAGGGTGACTACACGCACCTCGTTTAATATATTCACCTTTGTGACGACGCCCGACAGGATATCCTGCGGTACGCCGCCGCACTCCTCAAAGGAGCCGAACAGTTCTCCTAATGATTTCATATTACCTTCGTGTTTTTTATTTATTGTCTGCACAGCGCCGTTTGCGCCGAGCTTCGGTCACAGCTTTTCAACTTCCTCGATCAGCGCATCTACAAGCTGTGCCTCGTCAACCTTGCGGATGACCTCTCCCTTTTTGAAAACAAGACCGCAGCCGTCGCCGCCGGCAATGCCTATATCCGCCTCTTTTGCCTCGCCGGGTCCGTTTACAACGCAGCCCATAACGGCTACCTTTATGTTCTTTTTGCAGCCGCGCAGCCTTTCTTCAACCTCGTTTGCAATGCCCACAAGGTCTATTCTTGTTCTGCCGCAGGTGGGGCAGGACACAAACTGCACGCCGTCCTTTTTGACGTCGAGCGCCTTGAGGATGTCGTAGGCGGCATATACCTCGCGGACGGGGTCTGCCGTGAGCGATACGCGGATGGTGTCGCCTATTCCCCTGAGCAGCAGCGAGCCTATGCCCGCCGCCGATTTTATTATGCCCATGCGCTCGGTGCCTGCCTCGGTAACGCCGAGGTGGAGCGGATAGTCGCAGCGCTGAGCCGCAAGCTCATAGGCGCGTATCATGGTGCCGACAGAGGAGCTTTTCATTGAAAGCACTATGTCGGTAAAATCGAATTTTTCAAGCAGCGACGCGTGATACAGCGCGCTGTCGCACAAAGCCTCGGGCGTGGGGTGGCCGTACTTTGCCAGGATCTCCTTTTCAAGAGAGCCCGAGTTGACGCCTATGCGAATGGGTATGCCTCTTTGGCGGCAGGCGTCCGCCACCGCCTTTACCCTGTCGTCCGAGCCGATGTTGCCCGGGTTTATGCGTATTTTATCAACGCCCGCGGCGCACGCCTCGAGCGCAAGCTTGTAGTTGAAGTGGATGTCGGCGACTACAGGCGCCTTTACCGCCTCTTTAAGGGCGGGAATAAGCCGCACCGCGTCCATATCGGGTATTGCGGCTCTTATTATCTGACAGCCCGCCTGCTCCAGCGCCTTTGCCTGGCGGACGCTGCCCTCGATGTCGGTTGAGGGCACGTTGAGCATCGACTGCACCGATACCTCTGCGCCGCCTCCTATGAGCACGCCGCCTGCATTCACCTGTTTTTTACTGCCCATGTCAGCCTCCGTGTCACATTGTCGGGAAGGTTCCCGTAAATAACTGAACAATATCCTTTATCGATATTGCAACTATCATCAGTATCAACAGCGCCAATCCTGCGCCGTTTACTATAGCCTCTGCCTTGCGCGGCACAGGCTTGCGCCTTATCGCCTCGATTATCAAAAATACGAAGCGTCCGCCGTCCAGCGCAGGGAACGGCAGCATATTTACCACGCCGAGGTTAACGGTGATGAGCGCCATGACGAACACTATGTTGAGCACCGCGTCGCCGAAGCTTGTTTCGAGCCCCATGGCGGCAACGTCGCTTACCGCCTTGGTGATGCCCACGGGACCCGACATGTCCGAAAACGAGAACCTGCCCTGAACCAGCATTACGAGCGACTTCCACACGCTTCTGCCCAGGCTGAGGGTGCCGGTAAAGCTCTCGCTCATTATCGTGCCGAAGTTCTTTTCGAGCGGTTCAACATAAAAATCGACCGACACGGCGGTTTTGCCGTCCTCCTTAAGGCTTGTGTAAAACTGAACGTCCGGAACGGTGATCCTCTCGCCGCCGCGTTCAACGGTGACGTCGCCCTGATAACGCAGACGCTTGTCGCGTTTTTCAATTTCGGGATATTTAAAATCCGCAGGCTTTTGCAGGCTTCCCGACGTGTAGTAGCCGTCTATAGCCTCTTTCATTATGCGGTATGCGTCGTCCTTGCTTTTGCAGGCGTTTATCTCGGCGTTTTTGGGGATAAGCACGCTTTCGTACAGCATGTCGAGCGTTTCGTCGCCCACCGTGTTGCTGCGGTACAGCTCTGCAAGCGCGTTGAACGAGGCGATGCAGCAGTCCTCCCTATAGACCTCGAGCGATTCGGGATCGACCTCCACACAGGGCAGGGTCTGGATGCCGAACTGCATATCCTTGGCGTTGAGCACGGCGTAGCCGCCCACGTCCAGTATTTTGTCGCCCGCCATAAGTCCCGTGTTTGCCGAAAAAGCCACGGGGCTGAACGACGATACCTGAGTTGAGGAAAAAACGGGGGTGCTTATTGTCACTATGGTCATGAGCAGCAAGCCCACGACAATGTTCATAAACGCGCCTGCCACAATAATTATCATGCGCTTCCACACCTTGGCGTTGGTAAATGCGCGCGGATTATCGCTTTCGGCGTCCTCGCCCTCCATGGCGCAGTAGCCGCCTATGGGAAAAAGGCGCAGGGAGTATTTTGTTTCTCCCCGCTGAAAGCCGAACAGCCTGGGACCCATGCCCAGGGCAAATTCGTTTACCTGAACGCCCGAACGCTTGGCGGTGATGAAGTGACCGAACTCGTGAGCGAATATGATGAACTCAAACAGCAGAACGCCAATAATGATGAGCCCTATTGTAACCAAAACCTGCATGAAAAATGAATCAACTCCGAAAATGTATTCCGCAATTTAATTATATGCTTATATGCTCTATACCCTCTCGAGCACATAGCGACGCGCCTCGGCGTCGGCTTCTATAATATCTTCAACGCACGACGGCGTAAAGTTTTTGATGTTATCGACTGCGCCCGTGACCAGCTCGCCTATGTCGAGGAAGGTTATTTTTCCTTTTCGGAATAATGAATTAGCCTCCTCGTTGGCGCCGTTGGCAATTGCCGTAGCCGCTCCGCCCATGGCGAACGCCTTTTTGCAGGCGGTCAGGCACTTGAAGGTGTCGTAGTCCGGCTCAAAAAAGCTGAGTGTGCCCACCTGCGCAAGGTTGAGCTGCGCAACCGGGGATTCAAACCTTTCGGGGTAGGTGACGGCATACTGGATGGGTATGCGCATATCGGGCACACCCAGTTGGGCAAGCACCGAGTTGTCGGCGAACTCCACCATGGAATGAACGATGCTCTCGCGGTGAACAACGACGTCTATGCGGTCGCCGCCGACGTCGAACAGCCTGCCTGCCTCGATGATCTCGAGCCCCTTGTTCATCATTGTAGCGGAGTCGATGGTGATTTTTGCACCCATGCTCCAGTTGGGGTGGTTGAGCGCCTGCTCAACGGTCACGCCGCGAAGCTCTTCGGCGGTTTTGCCGAAGAAGGGACCTCCCGAGGCGGTGAGTATAAGCCTTTTGAGCGCCGAGCGGCGCGGCATTCCCTGAATGCATTGAAAAACGGCGGAGTGCTCGCTGTCAACGGGCAGCAGGCGCACGCCGTTATCCTTTACCGCGTCGGTTACCAGGTCGCCGCCGGCAACAAGGGTCTCCTTGTTGGCGAGGGCGATGTCTTTTTTTGCTTTTGCTGCGGCTATTGTCGGGCGCAGACCTACCATGCCAACCACCGAGTTGAGCACCATGTCCGCCTGCGGAAGCACAGCCGCCTCTATAAGGCCCTCCATGCCGCCCGAAACGCGCGTGGGGGTGTCTGCCAGCCTGAGCCTTAGCTCGGCTGCCTTGTCTTCGTTAAATACAACTGCGAGGGCAGGCTTGTATTTTCGCGCCTGCTCCTCAAGCAAATCTATGTTGTGCGCCGCCGTAAGGGCACACACCTCAAGCCCCAGCTTGTCGGCGACGTCGAGCGCCTGGGTGCCGATAGAGCCTGTTGAGCCGAGGATGGAAAGCGTTTTTTTCATTATTCCACCGCCACAGAAACAAGCGGGACAAGGCTCATCATTACGACTGTCAGAGGAGCCGTGAAGATTATGCTGTCAAAGCGGTCGAGCACGCCGCCGTGTCCCGGAAAGACCGAACCGTAGTCCTTGATTTTAAGACTGCGCTTTATGAGCGAGAAGCTGAGGTCGCCCAGAATTGAAACGACCGAATCGAGCAGCGCCAGAACAACGAGCGCCGCAAAGTTGATTTGATAGCCGGGCGTTATTACAAACTGATACAGCAGACCCATAAGCATTGCCGAGGCAACGCAGAAGACCGCGCCGCCCAGCGCGCCCTCTATGGTCTTTTTGGGGCTGATATTGGGGCAGAGCTTGTGCCTGCCGAACTTGGAGCCGATAAAGTAGCCGCCGCCGTCAGCCATCCACGGGAGCAGCAGCATAGCCACCAGATAAAAGCTGAAGCACACACCGCCGTTGCAGGCGCGTATGACCGCATGGGTGCCGTAGGTAATGAGCAAGGTGCCGAACAAGGCGTAGGCAAAGCTCATAAAGCCGAGGCGGTCGTGATAGAAGATGATGACGCAGAACGAAATTATCATCAGCGCGAAGGTCACGATATACATTGCCGTAATGCTTGTGAACAGCTGCATGGCAAAGGCGTACAGCATGCACACCGCCGCCAGCGGGATACACGAAAGCAGCCTGCGGGCATATAAAAACTCACCGACCATAACGGCGGAAAAAGCTCCCAGTACTATGCCCAGCAGAGGGTGCCACAGCTCAGAGAGAATTACAACCACCAGCGCAGCGGGAATACCCACCGCCGCCGTGAGGAGTCTGGGTTTTAAAGATGATTTCATAGCTAAAGATCCCCTTTGCACACGGACGCGCCGCAAGGTGATGCAGCGCGCTTACACGCCGCCGTAGCGGCGGTTGCGCTGATTGAATATTTGGATAGCCTCGTCCATGTCGGCTTCCTTAAAGTCCGGCCAAAGCTTGTTCATTATGACAAATTCGGTGTAAGCCGCCTGCCACAGCATAAAGTTGGATATGCGGTATTCGCCGCTGGGGCGGATTATCAGGTCGGGGTCGGGCTGACCTGCGGTGTAAAGCGAATCGGACACGGTCTGAGCGGTGATGTCGTCCTGTGAAAGCTCGCCGCTGCTTACCCGGGCGGATATGTTTTTTACGGCGCGCACAATCTCGTCGCGGCTACCGTAGTTCATGGCTATGTTGAGCACCATGCCCTTTCTGTCCTTTGATATTTCCTCGTTGTCGTCCATAAGCGCCTGAAGCTCGGGCGAAAAGCCGGTGCGGTCGCCGATGAATTTTACAACAATGTCGTCGTCCTTAAAGTCGGACAGCGCCTCTTCAAGATATGACTTGAATAGCCCCATAAGCGCGCCTATCTCGTCCTCGGGGCGCCTCCAGTTTTCGGTGGAAAACGCATACACCGTAAGGTATTTTATGCCGATTGAGGCGCAGTAACGGGTTATTTTGCGAAAAACCTTTGCGCCCTCTCTGTGCCCCGCCTTGCGCGGCAGACCGCGCTTTTTTGCCCAGCGCCCGTTGCCGTCCATGATGATTCCTACATGAACGGGCAGCGCAAGCTCCTCCGGCAGGGCGTCGTTTTTTCTTTTACGGAATATTGCCATTGCTTACAGCTCCAGAATTTCCTTCTGCTTGTCGGCAGAGATACTGTCAGCCTTCTTGGTAAATTTGTCGGTAAGCTCCTGGGTCTTTTTCTCGGCAAGCTTAAGGTCATCCTCGGTCAGCTCGCCTGCCTTTTTCATAGCCTTCAGCTTTTCGATGGTCTCGCGGCGAACGTTGCGGATCTGAACCTTGGTGTCCTCCGCTATCTTCTGAACGTCCTTGGCAAGCGACTTACGTCTTTCCTCGGTGAGCGGCGGAAAAATAAGTCTGATCACCTTGCCGTCGTTCATGGGGTTTATGCCTATGTCGGACTTTTGGATCGCCTTTTCAATGGGTCTGATAAGCGAGGCGTCCCACGGAGAAATGGTGAGGGTTCTCGCCTCGGAAACCGCCACGGAAGCCACCTGATTGACGGGCGAGGGTGTGCCGTAGTAATCCACCTTGACCCTGTCGAGCACGGCGGGGTTAGCCCTGCCTGCGCGAATCTCGGAAAACTCGGTGCACATATGGTCGATTCTTCTGCCCATTCTTTCCTCTGCTTTTTTTAATTGCTCTTGCATACGTATGCCTCCTTAAGAAATATGGTAAAGATACAAATAATTATTCCGTTGTGTTGGTTACGAGAGTGCCTATGCTCTCGCCGCAAACCGCCTTGTAAATGTTTTCGGGATCGTCGATGCTGAATACGATGATAGGCAGGTTGTTGTCCTTGCACAGCGCAGACGC
This sequence comes from uncultured Ruminococcus sp., assembly GCA_902798365.1. Classification (GTDB taxonomy): domain Bacteria; phylum Bacillota; class Clostridia; order Oscillospirales; family Acutalibacteraceae; genus Ruminococcoides. The sequence goes on along the minus strand of CADBWP010000007.1, from coordinate 82,617 downwards.
GGTGCTGTCCATAACTGCCAGATCCTTGCGCAGAACGTCGTGGAAGGAAATAACGTCGTATTTTTTGGCGTTGGGATTGACCTTGGGATCGCTGTCATAAACTCCGTCAACCATTGTCGCCTTCATAATGACGTCCGCCTCAATCTCTACGGCTCTTAACGCCGCAGCGGTGTCGGTGCTGAAAAACGGGTTGCCTGTGCCGCAGCCGAAAATGACCACCCTGCCCTTGGAAAGATGGCTGACCGCCTTGTTGCGTATGTAGGGCTCTGCCACCTGGCGCATCGAGATAGCTGTCTGCACCCTTACGTCGATGCCGAGCTGCTCAAGCGCGTCGGCAACGCCCAGCGCGTTGATGGTGGTGGCGAGCATACCCATGTGGTCGGCGCGTGTTCTGTCCATCTCGCCCGAGCTTCTGCCTCTCCAAAAGTTGCCTCCGCCCACGACTATTCCTACCTGAACGCCTGCCTCGACGCATTTTTTGATGGGCTCGCACATTTTTACAACTATGTCAAAGTCAATGCCGTGCTTGGCGGCGCCCGCCAAGGACTCTCCCGACAGCTTTAACAGTATTCTTTTATACTTCGGTTGCATGATATAACACCTCATTGTCTATAGTTACTATCATTATACAATATATCGGCGGTAAAGTAAAGAAGAAACACTAAATATTTTACGCAAATCACGCACGCATGAAGAGCCGGCTCATACTCAAAAGAGTAGGAAGCCGGCTCTCCGTGCTTTTTAGGAGAAATAAATGATCATTCGATAACAAACGCGTGGCGGCCTTTGTCGTTTGTCTCGGATGTTGCGTAATAGTGATGGGGCTGACCGTCAAACGGTATGTTCTGGGTCTGAAGGTTGTTTGCACCGGTACCCACGCCGTTGTTGAAGATGATGTACTCAGCCCAGTTCGGCACCTCGTAGGTGAACAAATCGCCTGTCTTTGCCATATGCTCACCCGGCCAGTCGCTTGAGGTTATTCCCTGCGACTGACTGTAGTAGTAAATGCAGATGTTGTCGCCCCAGCCAAGCGCGTCGGTAAAGGTTACCGTAACGGTGTCCTTGGGCTCTGTCGGATCGGTCGGCTCGGTCGGCTCAGTTGGATCGGGGTCTTCTCCGAATATCTCGGCAAAGGTGTATTCGGCGAGTATCATTTGCAGACAAGTGACGTCGTCGATATCTACAACGCCGTTGCCGTCTATGTCGGCGATCTCAAACTGCAACGGGGTAAGCGCGGAGTATTCTGCAAGGAAACGCTGCATTTCGGTCGCGTCAAAAATATCTGTCCTGCCGTTGAGGTTTACGTCAAAGTCGATAAGCCCGCATTCGTAATCGGGATAGAACTGGCTTGAAAGCCATGCCGCGCGGCTTGTCATCCAGTCGCGTGCATAGTTGAACATGCCCTCAAAGGTGTTTTGATAGGAGATGCTGCTGCCCGAAACCGTATAAGCTCCGGTCTTTTGGTTAAAGACAGCCTTTTTTAGGCTTGAGTGGTCGGCTATCCACGAGCCGGTGTTTAGCAGCCAGCCGCTTGTGTAGTTCATTTCGGCACTGCCGTTTATAAGAGAATAGTATTTTTCTGCGCTGTACAGGTCGAGGTCTGCCGCCGCGTTGTTTGTTTCACCGCTGAAATGGCGGATGGCAGGCATGAATTCCTCAAACCAAATGCGCGGAGCCGCCGCCATTATCTGGTTGTGAACGGCGAGGTTTGAAATAAGGTTGGAGGTTCTGCTCTGTCCGGGGGTGCGATCCTTGTAACGGCACCACCAGCCGCTGTACTGTGTATAGTCGGTAACGTCGAAGCGGTTGAGGTCGCTGCCCACGCCAACGGCGTTGCCCAGCGAGTTGTCGTAGTCCCAGACGGGCGAGCCAAAGAACTTGTAGTTTCCGTCCTCGTCCTGCTTGTAGGTGAGGAAGCAGCTTGAAACGCCCGAATCCCAGTTTTTGCCGAGCTCGTTTATCAGGTAAAGCTTGGTGAGCGAGTCGATGTCGGCATATTCGGTCAGGTCGTTGGTGGCTACTCTCGATTTAGAGAGAAGATTTTCAAACTTCTGCTTTACATATGCCTTGACCTCGTCGTAGCCGGGGTTGCCCGGGTCTATCTCCGGAGCCTTGATGGTGACCTTTACGCCGAAGCTGGTGGTAACGTAGTAATCGTCCGCACCGGCGGAGGCGTCTATCTCGGCTATGAACGGGAAGTCCGCCTTTACGGTTACGCCGTCGTCCTCAAGATAGGCTTCGTCGTCAACGTCGGTGACAAGGCTGCCTGCCTCTACCTTTTCGCACATCTGGTAGGAGCCCCAGTAGTAGCCGTTCGCGTAAAAATCGACATAGCGCGAATCGGAGGCGTAGGGCATTCCAACGGCGTCGGAAAGGTCGTAGAGGATGCGGTTGCGCGACAGCGAATCATCCTGGAAGTTGGCAAGCAGAGAATACTTTTTGTTCTTTGCCATGCCGGCTATGGAAACCTTTGAGCTGTAGGTGATGTTGTAGGGCTTTTTGTCCTTGTCCCAGGTGGTGTTGCCCCTGCCCTTGATTTTTTTGATGGCGGTATTGTCGATTTTGCCCTTTGCGTTGACAATGGCGCCTGTTGCCGAAGCGCTGTTGCTTTTGTCGGCGTTAAGATACTCCATGAGGTCGGCGCCGTCAAAGTCCTGAGTGCTGTTGACATAAATCGCCGCCTCGGCTGTTGATTTCATAAATGTGATGGTGTAGTTGGCGTTTCCTGCTCTGAGCGAGTAGCTTGCGCCCTTGCTGTAGCTCACCGCGCGGGTCTCGCCCGAGGGAATGGAAACTCCGTTTACAGTGACTGCCGACGGGAAGCCGTTGTAGATATCCGCGGAATCATCCGACGCCGACGAGGGCAGGAAGAAATATTTTTTTGTTGGGGTATAAGGCGTGTTGTTCGCGTCGTGCAGGCTTTGCCATTCCTGCCACGCCTCGGTATCTGCCGAGCCCGATACAGCGTGAACATACAGCGCCGAGCCTATGTTCATGGCGGTGGGAGCGCCGAGATCGGTCTCCTCTGCGCCCGCAGGTATTGCCGCCGCGCACGAAAGGCATAATATCAGGCAGAGCACAACGGATATCAGCTTTTTCATGGAAAATGCACCTCTTTTTACAAATTTTTTACATAAATAACGAAAATTATTTATTATTATTATTTTATCACGTAAGCTTCACATATGCAAGCGAATATTCCCAAATTTTTGAGAAATTTAAAATAATGCTTTATTTTTTTGCAAAGCTTTGTTATAATACTACCTGAGGACATGCCGTGGTTGGAAGGTGTGTCAAAAGCATTTATTAAGGAAGTGACTGTTATGTCTTACAAAAAATACTTCTCCGCGGGGCGCAGGGTTCGCGCCTCTGCTGCCGCAGCATTGGCGGTGTGCATTCTTACCGCAGGCGTTTTGGCGGGCTGCGGCGAGGAATCCGGCTCGGACGGCGACACCGTTGAAACCGAGATCATCACCGAGACCCAGGTGGTGACCAGGGTGGTGAACGGCGTCTATACAGACGAAAACGGCAACATCATCAAGGACGACAAGGGTCAGCCCGTTTCGGCTCCGGAGGGAATGACCGATTCTCCGCAGCAATCGGGCGGTCAGACCTCTCAGGGCGGCAACAGCGGCTCGAACAACGGAGGCAGCGCAAACAACGGCGGTTCCGCGAATAACGGCGGCTCGGGCAACAATGGCGGCTCCAATAATAACGGCGGCTCTAACAACAACGGCGGCTCCAACAATAACGGCGGCTCCAATAACAACGGTGGCTCTAACAACAACGGCGGCTCCAATAACAACGGCGGCTCCAATAACAACGGCGGCTCTAACAACAACGGCGGATCGGGACAGACAAGCCGCGCCGACTCGCAAAGCTCGGCTCCCAAGCCCACGCGTGTTATAAACAACGACGACAGCAAGGTGCTCACCATCGACGGTCAGCAGTACAACGTTGGCGACACGATTTACTGCACCTACTTTTTGTTTGTTCCCAACGATATGCTCAACTTCCAGGGCGTTATCAACTACGACGGAACATATGTAAAAGTAAAATCCGCAAAGCTGCTCCCCCCTGCCTCTTACGGCGGAATAATCAACTACAAACTCGACCAGAGGATTCAGTTCAACGGCTCCTCGCTCAACGGCTACAACTACACCGACCCGGGCGACTATTTCCTTTATGTTGAGTACGAGGCGCTCAAGGCGGGCACTACCTCAACGACTATGAGTTTCAATGTTGTGACCGACCTTGACGGCAACACCTATGCCGCAAATGGCGCGCTCACCAACGGCGCGACCATTACGGCAAATTACGAATAATTTCCGACACATTACGGCGCAGGCTGTCACGGTCTGCGCCTGTTTGCCGCCCTGCAATCTGTACTCTTTATTTTTGTAGAAACTGTCTATTTTTTAAGGTACAGTTATATGCTACAATTCAGTATATCAGAAAAGGGCAATGTCGTCAGCTTAAGCACAAAACATATCTGTCTGCACCAGAAAGCCTCCCCTGCGATAAGGGGAGCCTAACGTGCTATCAAAAAACGTTAAGTTGACGACATTGCAGAAAAGGGGGACGGGCAAATGAAACGTGTTGCGGTCATCAACGATCTTTCGGGGTTCGGTCGGTGCTCGCTTACTGCGGCTATCGCCGTACTGTCTGCAATGCAGGTCTCGCCCTGTCCCCTGCCGACCGCGGTGCTGAGCGCACAGTCGGAGTTTGAGCGCTGTCACATGGTCGATCTCACCGCAGAAATGCCCGAATTCATACGGATGTGGCGACTAAACGGCGAAAGCTTTGACGCTATACTGACCGGATACGCACCGAACGCAGCACAGCTTGAAACGGTGCTCGGGTTCGCATCGGTGTTCGGCGGCACGAGAGTTCCGCTGATAGTTGACCCCGTTATGGGCGACAACGGCAGGCTTTACCCGGGCTACGGACATGACGCGTGCCTTAAGATGAAGGAGCTTGCGGCGGCGGCGGATATAATAACGCCGAATCTGACGGAGCTTTGCCTGCTGACCGGCGCGGACTATGACGCCCTTTCGCAAGGCGAAAGCGAGGAAGCAATAGCGGAGCTGTGCAGAAGTTTTATGAAAAGCGGTGCGCAGGCTGTCGTTACGGGCATACGCCGCGAAAACGGTATCGGCAACCTCGTTGTAAGCGGCGATAAAACGGTTTCGGTTACCGCGCAGCGCTTTGACGAAAGCTTTTCGGGCACGGGCGATTTGTTTGCGGCGGTGCTTTGCGGCGCGGTTTTAAACGATAAAAGCGTTGAAGAGGGCGCACGGCTTGCGGCGGATTTTATCTGCCGTGCGGCTGCCGACACGGTAAAGGAGCCTCACGATCCGCTTTACGGCGTTGATTTTGAAAAACATTTACATGTGCTATGGAGGAGTATAAATGCAAACGGTTAAATCAACAGAAAAAAAAGACAGCAGCATAAAGCTGCTTGTGATGACCGCAATGTTTGCGGCGCTGATAACTGCGGCTACGGCATTCGTTAAGCTGCCAACGCCCTTCGGCTACACCCATGCCGGCGACTCGGTGGTATATTTAGCGGCGGTTTTGCTGCCCTCTCCCCTGAGCTTTGCCGCGGCAGGCATAGGCGGAGCGGCTGCCGATCTGCTTTCGGGCTACGCGGTGTGGGCGATTCCCACGGCGATTATAAAAATGCTGAATGTGCTGCCCTTTGTTTTGATAAGAATAGTTCTCAAAAAGAAAAATAAAGACACCCGCGCCGTGTCGGCAGGCATCGTGTCAATGCTTGTTCCCTCGGGGCTCATAACCGTGGTCGGCTATTTTGCGGCGAACCTGCTGCTTTATGACGCGGCGGCAGCGGCGGCGGAGATACCGTACAACATGATTCAGGCGACAGTAGCGGCAGCGCTGTTCATCGCTCTGGGCACCGCGACAGACGCGGCAAGGCTGAAGCAAAGATGGTTTAAAACGTGATATTATTAAGGGTCGGCAGGGCGCCGGCTCTTTTTTTCAGGCAATACTTACGATAAGAAAGCATTATTCAATATTCAGATTGACATGTAACCAAATAAAAAAATTGTTGAAGTCGTGCGGATAGTATGCTATAATGGTACTCGTATATGAAAAATAAAGACAGGTGTGAATATGGCTGAAAACAAGACTGTTGTAAAGGTGGGCACCTCTACGCTGACCTATGACAACGGCAGGATCAATTACAGGCGCATTGAGGCGCTGTGCAAGGTGCTTGCGGATCTGCAAAACCGCGGCGAAAACATTATGCTTGTGTCGTCCGGCGCGATCGGCGTGGGCATGGGCAAAACCGGCATTGTGCGCCGCCCGACCGACACCAAAAAGAAGCAGGCGCTGGCGGCGATAGGTCAATGCGAGCTTATGTTTATGTATGACAAGCTGTTCGGCGAGTACAACCACTCGGTAGCTCAGATACTGCTGACCGCCGACGCGGTGGAAACCGACAAAAAGCGCCAAAACATAAACAACACTATCGACGAGCTGCTGGACATGGGCATAATCCCCATAATAAACGAGAACGACACCGTGGCAATCGACGAGCTGGAGGGCAACAACTTCGGCGACAACGACATGCTGTCGGCTATAGTATCGCGTCTTGTGGGAGCGAACAGGCTGATTATCCTGACAGATATTGACGGTCTGTACAACGAAAATCCGCGCACAAACCCCAACGCACAAAAGCTTGACGTGGTTGAAAGAATAAACAAAAGCATTTTTGACATGGCGGCGGGCAGCGGCTCCAACCGCGGCACGGGCGGCATGATAACCAAGCTGCAGGCGGCGGACTACGCCACCAAGCGCGGCATCGAGGTTTTTGTGATAAACGGAAGCGACCCCAAAACCTTGTACGAGGTGCTCGACGGCAAGAACGTCGGCACAAGATTTCTCGCTCAGATTTGATTTGAAAGGACAGATAATATGACAACGCTTGAAACAATGGGCGCCGCTGCAAAGCAGGCGGCAAGATTTTTGATGACCGCCGGAGCCAAAAAGGACGAGGCATTGCTGGCGATAGCAACGGCTCTTACCGACCACGCGGACGAAATAATCAAAGCAAACGACACCGACATCGAAAACGGCAGGGCTGCCGGACTGACCGACTCTCTGCTTGACCGCCTCAGACTTGACAAGGCACGCATAGAGGGCATGGCGGAAGGTGTGCGGCAGGTTGCCGCGCAGCCCGACCCCATCGGCAAAATACTTGACGGCAGAACGCTGAAAAACGGTCTGCAAATCGAAAAAATCACCGTACCCATGGGCGTTATCGGCATAATTTACGAGGCGCGCCCCAACGTGACCTCGGACGCGGCGGCGCTGTGCCTTAAGGCAGGCAGCGCGGTCATCCTGCGCGGCGGCAAGGAAGCGATAAACTCCAACACCGCCATTGCCGGCATAATGCGCGACGCGATTGAAGCCGCAGGGGTTCCGCGCAACTGCATCGGGCTTGTGACCGACACCACCCGTCAGAGCGCCACGGAGCTTATGCAGCTTTCGGAATATCTTGACGTGCTTATCCCCAGGGGCGGCGCGGGACTTATAAAAAGCGTTGTGGCAAACGCAAAGGTACCCGTTATTGAGACCGGCGTGGGCAACTGCCACCTTTATGTGGATAAAAGCGCCGACATTGACATGGCAAAAAATATAGTATTCAACGGCAAAACCTCGCGCCCCTCGGTGTGCAACGCCCTTGAGACCGTGCTTGTCCACAAGGACGCTGCCGAAAAGGCTTTGCCCGCAATAAAAGCAGAGCTTGACAAAAAGAACGTTGAGCTTCGCGGCTGCGAAAAAACGCGCGCCATTCTGGGCGACTGCGTAGTTCCCGCCACAGAGCGCGACTATGAGATAGAATTTTTGGACTATATCCTTGCCGTTAAGGTGGTTGACAGTCTTGACGACGCGCTTGACCACATCGCAAAATACAGCACGGGTCACAGCGAGTGCATAATAACGAGCGATTACTCCGCGGCGAACAAGTTCACCGCCTGTGTGGATTCTGCTGCCGTGTATGTAAACGCCTCAACGCGCTTTACCGACGGCGGTGAGTTCGGGCTCGGCGCAGAGATAGGCATTTCCACCCAGAAGCTTCACGCCAGAGGCCCCATGGGCTTGGGCGAGCTTGTTAGCAGCAAGTATATTATCAAGGGCGAGGGACAGATAAGATAAATCCCATCTGCCCCTAAATAAGCAGATACATCAGCGCGAACAGCAAGGACGGGTCGTTGCTTTCGTCCATCAGGATCAAAAGCAGCAGCATAATAAGTCCGCTTTCCTTGTCCTTTAAAAGGGTTTGCAGCACACCCTGCGCGGGCTTGGGCGTCGGCTTCGGCGACTCAGGTTTCGGCTCGGGCACGGGCGGCTCGGGCTTTGGCTCGGGCTTTGGCTGTTCCTCGCGCCTTTGGCGCTGTCTGTTGTGCGACATCTGACGGGCGCGTTCAAGCGCCTCCTCCTCAAAGCCGGGCATGGGTCACCTCTTTACAAAAACAGTCCGCTGTCCTTAAGCAGCGGTATCATGCGGATAAGCCGCATCAGCCTTTGGGCGTGTTGAAGCCTTTTCAGCTTTTCGCCGCTTAAAAACGGCGCAAGCGCGTTGAGCAGAGCAGTGGTCTCGTCATTGGGAGCAGCCTTGCTCATAAGCGGCGCGAGCCTTGTTATTGCAGATAGCATTTCGCCGCTGTCACCGGGCGCGGCAGGAGCCTCGGGCTCGGGCTGAGCGCCCGAAAGACCGAGCTGGCGCGAGAGGCTCTGCACCTGCTTCATCGCCTCGGGGTCGCTCATTATCCGGCTGAGAGCGTCTTGTATCTCGGACATATATCGTCATCCTTTATTATTCAACAGCTTCATCAAAGCCTGCGCCTGCGGGCTTTCAAGCAGCCTTTTTGTTTTTTCGGGGTCGCTCAGCACCTCGCTTACGCGCTTTGCGGCGTCGGGGTCTGCGTTTTTAAGCAGCGCCTCGGCATTGCCTTCTGACGCGGCTGATTTTATCTGCCCCGGCGGCATGTTGAGCTGCTTTGACAGGCTTTCGTAAAGCTTGTTGACATTATCGGCCATAAAACCACCTCAACATATAATATGCAAGAGGTATAAAAATAGAACGGAGTTTTAAAAATCATGCGTATTTTGGTTGTTTCGGACACACACGGCGATTTTCACTCCCTTATGCAGGCGCTCAACGCCCAGCCGCAGGCGGAGCTTATAATCCATTGCGGCGACGGAAACGAGCAGTATAAATATCTTAAAGAAAACGTGACGGACAAACAGGTGGTCGGCGTGTGCGGCAACTGCGACTGGACAAGCAAGCTGCCCGGCAGGGAGATAGTTGAGGTGTGCGGAAAGCGCATTTTTGTGACCCACGGGCACCTGTACAACGCCAAGTTCACCACCGAGCGCATGGAGTATGCCGCGCGCGAGGAGAACGCCGACATTCTGCTTTTCGGTCACACTCATCAGGCCATGACCGACTATCACGACGGTCTGTACATGATGAACCCGGGCTCCTGCTGCGGCTACACAGCGAGCTACGGTTATATAGACATCACCGAAAGCGGCGGCATAGTCACCAATATAGTCCGCCTTAACGGCAGGTAACGCGCCGTGAACACAAACGGATTTGAATTTGACGAAAAAACGGCGGCGCTGCTTGAGCGGCTCGACCGCGGCGGGCGGCTGCCCCACGCCGTTATTATAGAGAGCCAAAGCGAGGATACAGCCGCAGAGATCGCCGTGCTGCTGTCGATGTACTCGGTATGCACATCGGACGGCGAACGCCCCTGCGGAGAATGTAAAAACTGCCGCAACGCAAAAAGCAAAGCCCACGCCGACATAAGCTATGCAAAGCCCGACAAAAAGCATAAATCCGACTCTTATTCGATTGAGCAGGTGCGCGAGTGGATAACCGACGCGCAGATAAAGCCAAACGACGCCGACGCCAAGGTGTATGTTTTTGAACGAGCCGACGTGCGAATGTCGCCCATTGTTCAAAACGCTTTTTTAAAGCTGTTGGAGGAACCGCCGCGCAACGTCAGCTTTTTGCTGCTTTGCGAGCGGTCGCAGCGGTTTTTGCCTACCGTGCTGTCGCGCTGCACGATGATACGCGCCGGAGGCGGACGGGCGATCGGCGAAACGGCGGCTCAGACAGCGGCGCAGATAGCGGAGGGCATTATAGCGGCGACGGAATATCCGCTTTTGAAATCGCTGTATGCCTTAAAAGACAAGGAGCTTGCCGCAGAGACGCTTGCCGCCCTTGAAGGCATTTTGCGCGACGCGCTGGTAACTCTGTGCGGCGGCGAACCAACGGGCGAAAAGGAGCTTGCCGGGCGTCTTGCCGCGAGGCTTACACGGGCAAAGCTGATAAAGATGATCGAGCTGTGCGGCAGCTGCGAAGACAACATCAGGCAAAATTGCAACATCAATCTTCTTTGCACACAGATGTGCGGAGAGCTCAGGAGGATAACATGGCAGAGGTAATAGGAGTAAGATTCAAAGAGGTTGGCAAGGTTTATTACTTTGACCCGCTGAAAAACAAGCTCAACACGGGCGACATGGTTATAGTTGAAACCGCCCGCGGTTTGGAATGCGGCGAAGTCGCCATGGCAAACAAAAAAATAAAGGACGAGGATCTCAGCCATCCGCTTAAGCCTCTTATAAGAATAGCCACCGAGCAGGATCTTAACCATGTGGCGGAAAACCACATCAAGGAAAAGGATGCGCGCAAGATATGCGAGCAGAAGATAAAAAACCACGGTCTTGAAATGAAGCTTGTCAACGTTGAATACACCTTTGACAACAGCAAGATAATCTTCTACTTCACCGCCGACGGCAGGGTGGATTTTCGCGCGCTGGTAAAGGATCTTGCCTCGGTGTTCCGCACACGCATAGAGCTTAGGCAGATAGGCGTGCGCGATGAGGCAAAAATGCTTGGCGGACTGGGAGTTTGCGGCAGACCGTTCTGCTGCAACGGCTTTATGGGTGAGTTTCAGCCCGTGTCCATCAAAATGGCAAAGGAGCAGGGACTGTCGCTGTCTCCTGTCAAGATCTCGGGTACCTGCGGCAGGCTTATGTGCTGCCTTAAGTATGAGCAGGAGGCATACACCGACCTGCTTAAGCACACGCCCAAGGTGGGCGCAATAGTCAACACGCCCGAGGGCAAGGGTCTGGTTGTTGAAAACAACCTTATCGCGCGCACGCTTAAGGTAAAGCTCGACAACGCCCCCGCCGACGTAGCTCCGAAGCTGTTTAAGGTGCGCCAATGCAAGCTTGTAAAGGACGGATACATCAAGGTAAACAAAAAGGAGCTTGAACAGCTGAGCGGTCTGGAATAAGCGCGGAAATGATCGATATGTTACCCGAGCAAGGCCAAAATCTTGCATACGATATCGGCAAGGCGTCAGCCTTACCTCGATTTATTTGTTCAACCTGACGAAAAATCTTGCTGCGCAATCCGTACACCTGAATTATGCGGTATTGCCTTAAAAAGCTTGTGCTCGCATGGGATCCCGATTTCACCAAGCTTACCCCGCAGGAACGCAAGGAGCTTGAATCCGCAGAGGCAGACCCGGAAACTGTCGGCATTGATGAAATAGACCGGGATTAAAACGCGCAGGCGTGATCCGGCAATTCCCCGCAACAAATAATCAGACAAATAAAATAATCAGACAAATAAAAATAAAAAATTAAACAAAATACTTGCATTTCCGCAAATATATGTTACAATGTAATTGAAATTATTAAAGGAGGTCATGTTTCCATGGCATATGTTATCAACGATGAATGCATCATGTGCGGCGCTTGCGCTGACGAGTGCCCCTGCTCCGCTATTTCCGAGGGCGACGGCAAGTACGTTATCGACGCTGACACCTGCGCAGGCTGCGGCGCATGCGCTGAGGTTTGCCCCGTAGGAGCACCCGTAGAGGGCTGATTCGGTTATAACAAACACGGGCGGTGAGGTTACCCTCGCCGCTCTTTTTGATTATCGGTTAGCTTAGAGCAACCGATTTTTCTCTTGCCACGGCGTCGGCTGTATAGTATAATAATAGGCAGACTGATACAACGGAGAAAAGCCATGACTAACCTTCACCTTGAACCCCTTGGAAACGGAATTGAGATATTTGTGTCGGACAGCTACCGCTTTACCACCGACACCATTCTTTTAGCGGATTTTTCGCTGCCCCCGGGCGCCAAAAAATGCGCCGATCTGGGCACGGGCTGCGGCACCATACCGCTGCTCTGGCTTAAAAACAATCCAAACCTAAAGGTATCTGCGGTTGAGCTGCAGCCCGGCGCTTGCGCCCTGATTGAAAAAAGCCGCGCTCACAACGGGCTTGAGCAAAGCCTTGACATACTTAACTGCGACCTTAACGACCTTAAGGGAAGGCTGCCGCTCGGCGCCTTTGACGTTGTGGCGTGCAATCCTCCCTACAAGCAGGGCGGCACGGGCATAAAAAACCCGGAGCAGGCAAGGCTTATCGCGCGTCACGAGGCGGAGTGCACACTTGACGACGTGTGCAGGGCGGCGTCCGCTCTTTTGCAGTTCGGCGGCAGGCTGTGCATTTGCCAGCGCCCCGAAAGGCTTGCCGACGCAATGGAAGCCATGCGCCGGTATTCCGTTGAGCCAAAGCGGCTGAGGCTTGTGCAGCAGCGCAAAACAAAGGCTCCCAAGCTGTTTTTGCTTGAGGGCAGAAAGGGCGGCAAACGCGGATATATGGACGTTTTGCCCACCTTATTTATCGAGGACGAAAACGGGGACTTTTCACCCGAAATGATGAAAATATACGGCAGCTACAAAAGCGCAGACTGAGAGGACAGCATGAGCGGAATTTTATATGTAACGGGCACGCCGATAGGCAATTTGTCCGACCTGTCGCCGAGAGCGGCACAGACGCTTGCCGAGGTTGATTTTATCGCCGCCGAGGACACCCGCGTGACCCTTAAGCTGCTCAATCACCTGGGCATAAAAAAGCCGATGGTGAGCTACTATGAACACAACAAGCGCGAGCGCGGCGAGATGATATGCGACAGGATAGAACAGGGCGAGAGCTGCGCCGTTGTGACCGACGCCGGAATGCCGTGCATTTCCGACCCGGGCGAGGATCTGATAAGGCTGTGCGCCCTGCGCGGCATAAAGACCGTTGTTATACCGGGCCCCAGCGCGGTGATCTCCGCTCTGGCGGTGTCGGGGCTTGAAACCGGCAGATTTTGCTTTGAGGGCTTTTTGAGCGTGAACAAAAAAAGCCGCGGCGAGCACCTGCAGGGGCTTGCAGGCGAGCGGCGTACCATGATTTTTTACGAGGCTCCCCACAAGCTGCCCGCAACGCTTAAGGATCTGTATTCATATTTCGGCGACCGCAGGCTGAGCATAGTGCGCGAGCTTACAAAGATACACGAGGAAGTCATTCGCACCACCACCGCCGAGGCCGCGCAAAAATACTGCGACGGAAGCATAAAGGGCGAGATAGTGCTTGTGCTTGAGGGTGCGCCCGAACCGACGGAAGAGGGCTGCACGCTTGAACAGGCGGTTGCCATCGCCGCCGAACTGTGCGAAAAAGGCGCAAAGCCTACCGACGCCGCAAAGCAGGCTGCGGCGCTTACGGGCTGCAGAAAAAACGAGATATACAGGGAGCTGCTGAAATGACCTATGAAACCGCTTTGGAAAAAATACATTCTCTGCTGACCTTCGGGTCGCGCCCGGGGCTTGACCGCATGCGTGAGCTTTTGCGCAGGCTGGGCGATCCCCAGGACAAATTAAAATACATCCACGTTGCAGGCACCAACGGCAAGGGCTCCGTATGTGCCGTGCTGTCGGCGGTGCTGCGGCGTGCAGGGTACAAAACGGGTCTGTTCATCTCGCCCTACATAACCGACTTTCGTGAAAGGATACAGATAAACAACCGCATGATCTCCCGTGAAACGCTTGCCCGGGCGGTAAGCGAGACCTTTCCCGTTGTTGAGCAGCTTCGCGCCGAGGGAACAATAATCACCGAGTTTGAGTACGTGAACGCGCTGGAGTTTTATATTCACGCAAACGAAAACTGCGACATTGTGGTGCTCGAAACGGGCATGGGCGGCCTGCTGGACTGCACGAACGTTATCCTCCCTCCCCTGTGCTCGGTCATCACGACAATAGGGCTTGACCACACGGCAGTTTTGGGCGACACTATCGAAAAAATTGCGGAGCAGAAATGCGGCATTATAAAGCGCGGCTCGTTCGCGGTAAGCTCCCGTCAGGACGAGAGAGCCATGCGCGTCATAAAATCGACCGCCGAGGAGCTTGACATCCCACTTGTTACAAGCGATTCGGTCAGCATACAAAACGCCTCGCTTTCGCTTGAAGGAAGCACCTTTGAGGCGAACGGGCTGAAACTCAGCCTGCCGCTTGCAGGCGCTCACCAGATAGAAAACGCCGCCACCGCTCTTGCGGCGGTGTTCGCGCTCAGGGAACGCGGAGCGATGAATATACCCGACAGCGCTGTCATCAAAGGCTGTGCCGAGGCGGTGAACCCCGCGAGGCTCGAGCTGCTTTGCAAAGACCCCGTTGTGCTGCTCGACGGCGCTCACAACCCAAACGGGATAGCCGCACTCAAGGAGGCGATAGCGGAGTTTTTGCCCGGCAAAAAAATCACCTGCGTAATGGGTATGCTCGCCGACAAGGACGTTGACAGCTCCATAGCCCTGTTAAACGGCGTGTTTGAGCGTGTGTTCACCGTTCCCGTCAACAATCCGAGGGCTATGACCCCCGAAGCCCTCGCTCAAAAATTTGCCTCCGCCTGCGCCGACGCGACCTCTTTTGACAGCGCCGAAAGGGCTTTTGACAAAGCTCTTGAGCTTGCTAAAGCCGAGGACGGCGCGGTGATCATCTGCGGCTCGCTTTACCTTGCCGGAGAGATAAGACCGTATATAATCAGAAAGATTTCGGAAACTATTGACAAATACAAATAACCTGCTATGATTTGAGCGGGCGCGAAAGATGATGGTCGGTCGCGGGTTTCTTTTCTTGGAAATACTGCCGACGTTTGCACTTTCTGCGCCCCTTGCTTTTTCTGCAACACCTCGTATTACGATGTGCGTTGTTACTGTTAATAGGTTCAACAAAATAAACACGCCCGACAGGCTTTTACAGAATTTTTACGCCGTACCTTTTATTATAGGTATGGCTTGATTTTATTTTGGAGGGTGTAAAATGATTGAAACCGAATACAAAAACAACGTGCTGACCGCTTATTTAAAGGGCGAGCTCGACCATGACTCGGCAGCCGCTATCCGCACTCAGGTTGACGCCATGGCGCAGTCGCTGAGGCCGTCGCTGCTCTGCCTCGATTTTAAGGACGTCAGCTTTATGGACTCGTCGGGCGTGGGGCTCGTTATGGGGCGATACCGCCGAATGAAGCTGCTGGGCGGAGCTCTCGCCGTAAAAAACTATTCGGACTCGGCATACAAGATTTTTGCGATGTCGGGGCTTGAGGCATTGGGGGTGCTGGCATGAAAACCGTTAACGAAATGAAGCTTAGCTTTCCGTCAAAAAGCTGCAACGAGGCGTTTGCGCGAAGCGCCGTGGCGGCGTTCATAATGAACCTTGACCCCACGCTGAGTGAGCTGAGCGACCTTAAGACCGCCGTGAGCGAGGCGGTGACCAACTGCATAGTGCACGGCTACCGCCGCATGGGCGGCATGATATACATAAGCGGCAAGATTTTTGAGGACGGACGCGTTACGGTGAAGATACGCGACAAGGGCTGCGGCATAGAAAACGTTGAACAGGCGATGCAGCCGCTGTTCACCACAGCTCCCGACGAAGAACGCGCGGGTCTGGGCTTTGCCGTTATGCAGAGCTTTTGCGACAGGGTGCGCGTTAAGTCGCAGCAGCAAAAGGGCACGACCGTAACGCTTGAAAAGCGGATAGATCGGCATGACTGAGCGCGACGTGCTTGCCCAAAGCCACCTTGGACTGGTTCACGCCTGCTGCAAAAGGTTCCGCGACAAGGGCATCGCCTATGAGGAGCTGTACGCGGCAGGCTGCCTTGGGCTTGCAAAGGCGATCGACCGCTTTGAGCCCGGGCGCGGGCTGCAGTTTTCGACCTATGCCTTCCCCGTTATCATGGGCGAGCTGAAAAGGCTGTTCCGCGACAGCGGAGCCGTAAGGGTGAGCCGCAGCATGAAGGAGCTGGCGCTGAAAACAGCGCGGCTGAACCGCGAAAGCTTGCAAAGCACGGGCAAGGAGCTTACGGTGTCACAGCTTGCAAAGCGGCTTGACGTTAGCCCGGAGCAGGTGACCCGCGCCGTTGCCGGCGCACAGGCGCCGCTGTCGCTCACCGCGTTTTATGATGAGGACGGAAGCCCGCAGCTCGACGTGCCCGTGCCCGACATTCAGGATGAAGCAGCGGAACGGCTGAGCCTGCGCGCAGCGCTTGCCGACCTGCCCGGGCAGGACAGGCGGCTGATAGAGCTGCGCTACTATTGCTCGCTGACGCAGGTGCAGACGGCACAAAGGCTTGGCATGACTCAGGTTCAGGTAAGCCGCAGAGAAAAAAAGCTTCTCGCCCTGCTGAGAGAAAAGCTCGCCTAACAGAGCTGTCGCATTAAGCCTATTATAACCAAAACTGTCATTTCAACGAAGCGAAGCGCATGGAGAAATCCCCTTATACAACAACGAAATGCTTCCCTGTCACACAAAAAAGCCGGTCTTACCTGTTGTTATTTCAAACGGGTAAAACCGGCTTTGCATTATTATTGTTCTTCTATTTTATTGATTATCAGCGTAAATACAAACTCGCCGTCCTCGGGCTTTGAAACCACGTTAAATTCGTAGCTCTCAAATTCGCCGTTTGTTGCGGTCTGCGCCCAAATCTCCGCCTGCTGAACATAATCCCGTTCAGCCGAGTTATAAGAGCGCGGCGTTTTGTCGTCGGCGGTGCTCACGCTGTTGCCCGAGCCCTGAAGCGCGGTATTTTCCTTCATGCCGAGCTCCGCACAATGCTTTGCCATGGCGGCGCGCCACCTGTCGGCGTTTATCGGCGTGCACAGGTCGGCGTGTTCAAGCTCGGTGTCGTCGGTTATCTCCTGCTCAACGCGCTTGACGGTGACGTCGCAGTACGCCTTGTGACCGTTTTTTGAGGTGACTATTATGGTGCAGGTGCCGGCGCTTTTGCCCGTCACCTTTATTTTTTCCCTGCCCTCAAACACAGCCTCGGCACAGCCGCTGCTGACGGTGAGGTCACATGCCTTTACCGCCGCGTTTTCGGGGGTAAAGGTCAGGGCAAGCTCGTGAACGTCGCCCACGTTTATTGTGAGGAAGTTTTCGCTGAGCCCTATGCTTTGAACGGTGAGAGCGTCTATCTCCGCCGCCACCTGTCCCTGTATTGCGCCCATGTTGGGATTGAGGTTTTCGCCCGTTATGTTATCCTTGGGCACGTTTGCCTGCACGGTGGCGGGCTGGGTGGTCGCAGCCTGAGTTGCGGTCTGAGTTGCTTGTGTTGCAGGCGCCTGAGTGGTTTCGGGGTCAGCCTGTGTCGATTCTGCGGCAAGGGTGGTTTCTGCTGCGGCAGTTGCCGTAACAGCCTGAGCCGAATCCGCCGTTGCGGCTTCGTCGGGCGTCGCGGCGCCGGACTGCCCGTCCTTGCAGCCCGTGAGAAGCGCTGCCGCCGCGATGACCGCGAGCAGCAGCGATAAAAGCTTATGATTCATGTGTTATCAGCCTCTTTGTACTATAGAGCCGAGCTTGTTGCGGGGAATTGAGAACGCCACGTTGTTGGCGTGGTCGCCGACTCTTTCAAGGATCGTGAGCATGTCGAGGAAAATGGTGCCGTTTTCGGCGCTGCATATTCCGCTGTTCATGCGCGCGATGTGATTGTATTTGAATATTTTAACATGACTGTCAAGCGAGCTTTCGGTTTCGATAACAGACTTGGCGATGTCAAAGTCAACGCTCTGCGCCTTGAACAGCGTCAGTCCGTCGTCGAGCAGCCTTGACACAAGCGCGTCAAGCTTGTGCAGCTCCTCCATGGCGTCGTTGGAAAACTTCACCTTGTTCTTCATCATTTCCTTGGCGTGATCCGTAATGTTTTCGGCGTGGTCGCCTATGCGTTCAATGTCCTGAATAGCCGAATACATAACACCCATGGTTTTGCGGTCGCTGTCAACTATGTCAAGACCGTTGATCTTTACGATATACCGCGTGATCTCGCTTGTTAAAAAGTCTATAACCTTCTCGTTTTTCTCAACCTTTTCAATGTAAGACGCGTCGGACTCAAAAAACGCCTTCATGGCATAGCCGTAGTTCTTTCTTGCCAGATCGCCCAGGCGCTTGCACTCGTTTTCAACCTGCAAAACAGCCATAGGCGGCGTGGTGAGAATACGGGTATCCAGATATACCGCCTGCATCTTCTCGTGATCCTCCTCCGCGTCGCGGATAATAAGCTTTGTCAGCTTTATTATCAGGTTTGAAAGCGGCAGGAACACGACCGTCCTCATAACGTTGAAGGCTATGTGCAAAGCCGAGATCTGCATTTCGGTGGTGGGAATAACGTTTTTAATGTTATGAACCGCAAAGGGCGTTGGCTCAAGCGCCATAACGATGCCCGAGAAGAGCAAGGCGGCAAACATGCTGGTCAAGAAGTTTGACAGCGCCACCTGCTTTGATTCGCGGTTGGCTCCCGCTGCGGAGAGGAACACGGGCATACACGCGCCCACGTTCATGCCGAAGATGATGTAAATGCAGTTTTCTATGCTTACAACGCCGCTGGCGCCCAAAGCCATAAGGATACCCACAGAGGCGGAGGAGCTTTGGATTATGCCCGTGAACACCATGCCCACAAGCAAGCCCAGCAAGGGGTTGGACATGCCCGAAACCATGTCTGCAAACAGCTGCGATTCCTTTAAAAAGCCGAAGTTCTGGCTCATCAAATCCATACCCATGAACAAAATACCAAAGCCTGCGGCTATCTGACCGTAGTACTTGTGGTTGTTCTTTTTTGCAAAGGTTATTACTACCGCACCCGCAAAGGCAAATATGGGCACATATGCCTTGATGTCGATGGAAAGCAGAAGTGAAGTGGCGGTGGTACCTATTTTGGAGCCGAACAGGATACCTATGCTTTGATAGATGTCCATAAGACCCGCGTTTACAAAACCGACCACCATGGCGTCGGTGGCGGAGGAGCTCTGGATGACCGCCGTTACCAGAACGCCCACAAGCATGGCAATAAACTTGTTGCTTGTGATTTTTTGCAGCATTACCCTCAGCTTGTTACCGGCGGCAAGCTCAAGACCCTCGCCCATGTACTTCATGCCTATGAGGAAAAGTCCCAGACCGCCGAGCACGCCGATAAAATTAAACAGAATATCCATGTTCATACATTTACCATCCTGACCGCAAATGAATGCCGTTGTCCCATTGTATTCGGGATTGTTTTACTTTATACCGATCTCTCGACTATGCGCGGTATCAGTCCGCACATATTCGATATTATTCTATCATATAGCCGGGCAAATATCTACAAATTTATTGCACAAATATCTTTTTTAAAGCAAAGATTCATCACTATTGCTTGTTTGCCGTTATTTAAAGCAGTTTTTTGTTTTTTGTTTTCATAATCTTGACATAAGCCCTCGCAAAGCCTATAATAATGCAATAGGAAATGGGTGATAAAATGAAAACAATGCAAAATCCGCGGATCATCACCGCATTATTTTGCTTATTTATTATATTCGGTTGCTTTACAGGCTGTGAAAGCTATCTGTTTGACGAAAGCACGGCAGATTCCGCTCCGCAAAGCAATTCTATACAAGTCGATATCACCGCACCTGAGGAGAAAACCACCTCGCCCGCCGAATACGACCCCTTTGACGACGCGGTTTTTGTGGGCGACAGCGTTACGCTCAAGCTCAGCTACTATTGCGAGGAATACCCCGAAGCGCTGGGCGGAGCACAATTCTTCTGCGCCGGAAGCCTGGGCTACACCAACTCGCTGTGGGAGCTTGACCACGAGGACGCGGTTCACCCGTTTTACCGCGGCGAGACCTGTCTTTCGAGCGACTGCGCGGCGATAACCGGCGCACACAACGTGTTTATAATGCTGGGTATAAACGACATCGACCTGTACGGGCTTGACGAATCGCTGCAAAGCGCCGAAACTCTTGTGGCGCAGATAAGAGCAAAATCGCCCGGCGTTAGCATTTACATCCAGTCCGTCACCCCCGTATTTTTCGGCAAGGAAACGGGCGAGCTGACCAACGAAAACATCCGCCTGTTCAACGATATGCTCAGAGGCTTGTGCGAGAAAAGCGACTGCAAATATCTGGACATTTACGGGCTGCTTGCCGACGGCGACGGCTATCTGCCGAGTGAATACTGCGGAGACCAGGAGGCTCAGGGCATACACTTTACCGACGCCGCGTGCGAGCTGTGGGTGAAATATTTAAGGGAGAATGTGTGATGAAGAAAACTGCGGCAATACTGCTTTCGCTCTGCCTGTGCGCGCTGCTGTGCGCCTGCTCGGGCGGAAATACGGCAAAGCCGTTGAGCGAGGTCTGGAGCGACATTAAGGAAAAGGTCGCTTTTGAGGACTTTTTGGAGCTGAGCGACGCCGACGCACTTGACCGCCGATACGGTATAACAGAGGATATGGCGACGGAATTTGCAGGCGGCGTAAACTCCTCGGGCACCAACCAGGAGGAGATTGTGCTTGTTAAGGCGACAGACGACGAAAGCGCGAAAGCAATAAAGGAAAAGCTCGACAAAAGATATGAGTCAAAGCTGGCTCAAAACAAAAACTACAACCCCGAACAGGCGGCGATGACCGAAAAGTGCAAGGTCGAAAGAAACGGCTTGTATGTGTCGATGATAGTGTCGCCCGAGCATGAAACAATAGAGGAAATTTTCCGCATAGGAACAGGTCAATAAGCGCAGAAAAACCAAACGGCTGACCATGCTTTGTTTAGCATAGGTCAGCCGGTTTTTATTTGTTTGTATAGTTAAGGCAACACCGCACAAATCAAGGCGCACGGCTTGCTTGAATATTATTCCGTCAGCTCGGCAAGGCGTCAGCCTTACCTCGATTTATTTGTTCAACCTGACGAAAAATCTTGCTGCGCAATCCGTACACCTGAATTATGCGGTATTGCCTTAATAGATTCCCTGCACCGTTACCTCGCCCGAGCCGACCGGCACCGTTTCTCCGCTGCCAAGCCTGACGAGAAGCTCGCCGCCGGGGGCTATCGCCTCTGCCCTGCCGCTGTGCACAGCGCCGCCGCGTACAAAGCTCACCTGCCTGCCGAGGGTGGCGCACAGGGCTGAATACTCGCCCAACGCCCTGTCGGTAAGCGACAGACCCGTTTCGGTGTAGCAATGCTCAAGACGGGCAAGCAAAGCCGCAAGAAGGCTGTTTTGGTCAAAGCCTTTGCCTGTTTCAAGCAGAAGCGAGGTCGCCTTGTGCGCAAGCTCTTCGGGAAAGCTGCTTTGCAGGACGTTTATGCCTATACCCGTCACGACGTAATCCACGGAGTCCTGCTCCGCACTCATCTCGGTGAGGATGCCGGCAAGCTTTTTGCCGCCGGCGATTATATCGTTCGGCCATTTGATTTTGCAGTCAATGCCCGTCAGCTCTGCGATCGCCCTGCACACGGCAAGCCCCGTAAGCTGGGTTATCGCCGCCGCTCCGCGCGGAGAAGTATTGGGGCGAAGAAGCACGGAGAACATAAGGCACTCGTCCTTTGGGCTGTGCCACGCTCTGCCAAGCCTGCCCTTGCCCTGCGTCTGCTCGCGCGCCGCAACGACCATGCCGCTCGACGCTCCCTTTGCCGCCATGTCTTTGAGTATATCGTTTGTTGAGCCTGCGGACTCAAGCACGACAAGCTCACGCCCGAGCACGCCCGTTTTAAGCATCTGCTTTACGGCGCAGGCGTTAAGGCAAAGCGACCCGGCGGCTTTGACGCCGCTGCTTTGAAT
>CADBWP010000007.1:0-60651 GCA_902798365.1 uncultured Ruminococcus sp. | reverse complement strand
CAACAAGCTCGGCAATGAAGTTCCAGCCCGCCATGATGAACACCGCCCAAAAGACGATCTCGGTGCCGCCTGCCCACGCGGTCAGAATGTCTCTGAAAAACAGAAGCAGTCCGATAATGAAGATTCCCGTGTTGGCAACGGGAGCAATGATCGCCGCCGCAAAGGTGCCTACCCACTCGTTGAGCTTGCCCAGAGCGCTGTAGAGAAGTCCGGCAAAGAAGCCTGCCGCAGAGCCCTTGAGCATACAAAGCAGAATACATAAAATGGGATTGGCGTTGAACACCATTGCGCCGCCGACGTCTGCGCCTGTGATGCACATGATGACCACTACCGCGCTGAACACCGCGCCGAGGTACGCGCCTGCCCACTTGCCGTAAATAGCCGAGCCCACAACTATGGGCACAAGCGCAAGCGTTACCGCAAAGGGCTTTGTTGGAAAGAATGTGGCTACTACCTGCAGCACGATAACTATTGCCGTCAGGATGCCCAGACCCACAAGTCTTTCAGTCTTGCTGTTGAATGTCTGTTTTTTTGTTGCCATTGATTTAACCTCCTGCTGTTTCCCCGTCCTCAAGCGACAGGTGAAACGCAAATATATTTACAAACGCCGTGGGCGATTGTATTTGAGTTTTTTGAGCTGCGCCGTTATTCGCCGTTCTGTTTTTTGTTCCTTTTGTAGATGCTGTTCATGCCGTAAAGGATCACGTTTTCTTCAAAAACAATGTCGTGCGAACAGTTTTTTATCATCTGCGGCGCCATGCCGCCTGTGGCTATAAGCTTGCAGGTCTTGCCTGTTTCCGCCTCAAACTTGTCTATCATTCCGTCGAGAATGCAGGCTGTGCCGTAGGTCATTGCGGAGCGTATGCAGTCAACGGTGTTGGTGCAGATCACCCTGCGCGGGGGCACAAGATCGACCGCCGGCAGCAGGGCTCCCCCCGAGGTGAGTGCGTCGAGAGAAATGCCCACGCCAGGGGCGATAACGCCGCCGTGATAGGCAAAGTGCTCGTCAACATAGGCTATTACCGTGGCTGTGCCCATAAAGATGACTATCGCGGGGCCGCCGTATTTTTCGTATGCGCCCACGCAGCCGCACACGATGTCGCCGCCAAGGGTCTCGGGTCGGTCTATTTTCAAGTCCATACCCGTTTTGAGCCCGGGGCCTATCACCATGCTGCGCGCGCCCGTAACGATGTGTATGGCGTCACGAAGGGGACGCGTGACCTTGGGCACGACCGAGCTGATTATGGAGCCGTCGATCATGCTGTAGTCGATGTTGTATATCTGAAAAAAAGTATAGAGCTCAACCGCGAACTCGTCGCTGGTTTTTTTGGTATCGGTGGAAAACCTGAGCTTGTATTTAAGGCTGTCCCCGTCAAAAATACCGAGCTTTATGTTGGTGTTGCCCACGTCGGCTGTAAGCAGCATAGCGTCACGCTCCGTCCTTTAAAAGTCACCTCATAAATTATAACACAAATCTCAATTGTTTCAAGTGGGATATTAGGTATTTTAATACAATTTTAAATTCTGTGCAAAAGATTGTTGAATTTTTAACGAGATAGTGTATAATAGTTATAGCTGAGTCGGCAGCTGCGCACATTGGCTGCCGAGGAAAGGAATGGTTAGATAATGGATAGTTCAGAAATCAAGCAGTTAAAAATCCTGGCTGCCAAATCCAGAATGGGCGCGATTTTGGGCACATATCACGCAAAATCGGGTCACCCCGGCGGCTCCCTGTCGGCGGCGGATCTGTTTACCTATCTTTATTTTAAAGAGATGAGGGTCGATCCGCAGAACCCCGATTGGGCTGACCGCGACCGCTTTGTGCTGAGTAAGGGTCATTGCTGCCCCAGCCTGTACGCCGTTTTGGCGCTTAAGGGCTTTTTTGACTGGAACGAGCTCACCGTGCTGCGCCACATCGGCGCAATGCTTCAGGGTCACCCCGACATGAAACGCACGCCCGGCATTGACATGAGCACAGGCTCGCTGGGACAGGGTGTTTCGGCTGCCTGCGGCATGGCTCTGGCTGCCAAGCTTGACAACAAAGACTATCGTGTATATACGGTTCTCGGCGACGGCGAGGTTGAGGAAGGTCAGGTGTGGGAGGCAGCTATGTTTGCCGCTCATCACAACCTGGACAACCTTGTGGTAATGGTTGACCAGAACGGCCTGCAGATAGACGGCGCCGTTAAGGACGTTGCGGGAATCGAACCTCTGGACAAAAAGTTTGAGGCGTTCGGCTTTGAGGTGATCAAAATAGACGGTCACGACTTTGAGCAGATAAAGTCCGCGCTTGACAAGGCTAAAACCGTAAAGGGCAAGCCCACGGCTGTTCTTTGCGCCACCGTTAAGGGCAAGGGCGTTTCATTCATGGAGAATCAGGTCGGCTGGCACGGCGTGGCTCCCAACAAGGAGCAGTACGAGCAGGCTACCGCTGAGCTGCAGGCTCAGATCGACAGACTGGAGGGCGAGTGCTGATGGCTGAGATACTTAAAAAGGCAACAAGAGAAAGCTTTGGCGAAGCGCTGTGCGAGCTTGCCGCCGAAAACAAGGATATAGTTGTGTTTGACGCCGACCTTGCGGCGGCAACCAAAACAAGCATTTTTCAAAAGGCTTATCCCGAGCGCTTCTTTGACTGCGGAATCGCCGAGGGCAACATGATAGGCGTTGCAGCCGGCATGGCTGCCGCGGGCAAGATCCCCGTTGCGGCTTCGTTTGCAATGTTTGCCACGGGCAGAGCCTTTGAGCAGATAAGAAACTCCGTGGCATACCCCGAGCTGAACGTAAAAATAGCAGGCAGCCACGCGGGCATTTCCACGGGCGAGGACGGCGCCACCCACCAGTGCATTGAGGATATGGGCATTATGTGCGCTATCCCCAACATGGTAGTGCTGAATCCCGCCGACCACTGGGAAATGAAGGCAGCCACCAAGGCGGCCATAGAATACAACGGCCCCGTTTATATTCGCCTGGGCAGGCTTGCCATAGACAGCTTTAACGATCCCGAAACCTACAGCTTTGAGCTGGGCAAGGGCATTACCCTGCACGAGGGCACCGACGTCGCCGTTATTGCAACGGGTCTTGTTGTTAACGAGGCTCTCAAGGCGGTGCGCGAGCTTGAGGCGGAGGGTATCTCGGCAAGGCTTATAAACATTCACACCGTAAAGCCCATCGACCGCGAAATTATTATTAAGGCGGCTAAGGAGACTGGAAGGATAATCACCGTTGAAGAGCACAACGTTGTGGGCGGACTTGCCGACGCGGTTTGCCGCGTGGTCACCGAGGAATGTCCCGTTAAGGTGACAAAGATCGGCGTTCAGGACACCTTCGGCTTCAGCGGCCCCGCATGGGAGCTGCTCGACACATTTGAGCTGACACAGCCCCACATCGCAAGGGTCATCCGCGAGGTAGTCGCCGAGGGCAAATAATAAAAACAATAAATGAAAATAAAACTCTGCGCTTTGAGCAAATCAAGGCGCAGAGTTTTTTTATGGAGAGTTTGTGTGGAGTTTTTGTGCTTATATTAAGATACTTTTTTGCCGCCCCACTCAACAGCAGTAAATCCGCTGCGGGACGGAGCTTTGGGAAGAGTCTGCTCCTGTAAGTCTATACGATAGTCTGACGGCTTGTACTGCATAAATACTCTGATCAAGGTATCGGGCTGAACAGAAAACTCAAGCGGCATTTCTTCGTTTATCTCTTGTATGGAATCAAAGCGGATAAGATTATAGTTGTTGTTACGGAGCTTTGGCAGCCAGAAGATGATAAACTCCTCAGCCTCGCGGTCATTTAATCCAAGCAGGCTGAGCTTTTCCTCCAAAAAGGCAGCCGTATCGCTTCCTGCCACAACAAATCCTTCGTCGAATTCCGTATATGTGTTGCTTTCAGCCTCCCAGTATAGTGAATACAGGCTTCTGCCCGTGCACAAATCCAATAATCTGCCATCGGGATATGCCTTCACTTTCCAGCCGTCCTTGTATTCTGGATAAGTGCAGGTAAGCCTTTCGGGATTTCCGAGACGAACTGTCAGCTCAACCTCTTTTTCGGGATACAGATAGATGATAGGCTTCAAGTCAAGCATCGGAGAGGTATCATCGGAATCGGTACAACTGCTCTCATCCCCAACCGGTTCGGTAATAGTCGGTCCGGTGTCCTGACTCTCAACCGTGCCGCTACTGTTGCCACCGTTGCTGCATGAAGTCAAAACAATAATGCATGCTGCAAGCAAAACTGCAAAAACTGGCTTTAATAGTCTCATAAGTACTCCTTTAAAATGGGAAACAGGTTCTTACGGGGCAACCCAAGTCGCTTGATAATGCGCTGTCCAACTGTCTGCTGAGACTGTCAAGCATCTTGTTTCTTTTTTCTTCGGCTTCTTCGGAGACCAAATTGCCGTTTTCATCATAATCCGGTACGGTTTTAAGTGCAAGAGGGATCTCCCCGCCTTTTACCGCATATGTTTTAAACCATGTCACTAATGGGTGAAAAACAGTATCCGGACTTTGCGGATCTACGGTCATCACATCTCTGAATGTAGTATTGACTACCGACATCGCCTCATACCAAGAGGTTTCGCTTTTTTCCTCGGCAGCGGCACCTATAAGCTCCATGTCCTCTTTGCTGAGTCTATCTACACGGGGTACTGCCCTGATATAAAAATACTTTAAACCCAAAGAGCTGTAGCGCTGATAATAGTCTGCCTCCTGCAAGGGACACTCCTTTATCCCGTATTCGGCAATTCGCCTGTCAAGACTGTCCAAGCCGGTTTTTTCTTTAAAATAATGCGCGAACAAATACCCGTAAACAACGCTTCCGCTGACAAAGCTTTCGTCTATTTGGGATTCTTCCGGAAACAATATAGGTTCCTTTTCTGCCTGGCTTTTAACCTCCTGTACCGTCGGTACGGTAAGCGAGTCAAGTCCTGCCCATAATTGATAAGTCATAGTTTACCTCCGGCTTAATTATAATGAATAACAGAGAACGAATCGTCGCCGTTCAAATCTGAAGGATTGATAAAGTATTCCTCACCCCAGCTTGAAACAATATATCTTCCGTCGTCGGTCATTCCCGTTACTACCATTGCGTGACCTCCGTCAATGTAGTGCGGAACCCCGTTTGCATCGTACATATTGCCATATCTGAAAGAGATAACAACCTTGCCGCCGTCGCTCGTGATATCCGAATAGTTTCCGGCGTTGACGTCAACCCTGTAGTCTGTAGTTGCAGTCATTCCCTTATCGCTTAAATAATTGTTGATGATCTCGTTTCTGCTCTCCGCCAGCGTTCCCTCCGGCAGCCCATTGTATCCCAGATTAATGCCCGCTTTGTCGGTGGTCACATACAAATCAAGCAAAAGTCTGTCATAATTAAAGTCGCCGTCCTGATACATCGGAAAGCCGAAAGTTCTTTCAAAGCCTTCGGGATCTCCCTCAAACTGCATAAAAATGGTATTTACCAAAGCGACATATCCGCAACCGACATGGTTGATATTACTGAGGTATTCCGCAATCTCTCTGTCGCTCATGTTCGGATAATATTCACGCATAAGCTCGGTGAGCTCTCTGCGCCTTTGCGCGTTTGTTCTGTAGTCATTAATCATATGACCCTGGTCGCCGCCATAGCTTCCTTCATCATCAACTTATCAACCACCAAAACAGAGCCGAGCCGGGGTTTGCTCCCAGCAGCGAAAGCAATGCAAGTAGCTGTGCATAATCGCCCAGGTCGTAGTTACCGAAGTTTTTGGCTTTTTCCACCTGCTGTTCCGAAATATCGTAGCCTATTATTGAGGTTTCCGCTCTTTCGTAAAGCGTTGCGGATGACTCGAGTGCGTTTCTTAAGCTTTCTACATGGGTTTTGTTATTGACAATAGACTGTCTGACGTTTTTCAGCTGTGTATCTGTATAATGAAAGCCGCGAGAATTGAGCTTGTTGAGAATAGACTGCGCTCTGCTTTCGGCATTGCCAAGTCTGTCTCTTACCGACGCAAGCTCGTTAACAACTTGTTTGCACCCAGTGGTGCTGATTTCAAACTGACTCATATCATATCTCCTGCATTATAGGATTAATACGTTCTGTTCCTGGATATTTCCAAAGTTGCCATCTCGGTATCATATGTGCGCTTGGCAATACGTTTGATCGTTGCGGAAATATTGGAAAGATCCTTGATGATTTGTGAGATGTTCTGCGTGGTTTTTACTACCTTGCTTTTATATTTCAGCGCATTGTCGCCCTTCCAGTATATATTGATTCTGTCGTTGCAACCGTTTAGCCTGTTACAGTCGCTTCTCAGTTCGGCTATCAGCGAATCAATTGCGTCTGCCTGTGCCATCGCGTTGCGGTAGTCCATGATTATGGAAAATCTGGTACTTGCCACCTAAATCATCTCCTTATGAAAAAATATCGCTTTGAAGCGAGTTTGCGTCTCCGACAGACTGCGATTCCGTTTCTTTGTACAGCCCTGCCATCTTAAGCAGGTCATTAGGATGTTCGCCAAGGCGCTTTGTTATTTCATCGCAATCCGATTTAAGCTTTAAAAATTTCTTTTCGTGGAGCCTGCTGGCTTCACCCTCCCAATAGCCGCGTGTTTTCTTAACGGTACTGTCAATGATTCCAAACTGCTGTTTTATTGCGGTTATTCTGTTTTGAATCGCGTCTGCCTGACGCATCATAACATCGGGAGATACCCTTAATTCAAAATCCGCCATTGCTTTCTCCTTTACCAATTAAGTGAATCAACAACTCCGCTAACCTCACCCTCACAGGCGTTATATTTATCCTTTGCATTTACTTCAAAGGAGTTGAATTTTTTTAGGTTGCCTGCAATAGTTTTCAGAGCGTCTATATCATCGTGGTATGCCACACGAAAAATCTCGCTCGTAGGACCGTCCCACATGGAATCCAGTTGGTTGTAATCATCCTCCAGACCCGAAAGCTGCTGTTCAAGAACACCGATAGCTTCTGCCACGGTATTGGCATCCGAGCTGAGCGTGTCGGTATTTACCTTTATTTTATTGACTGCCATTATTTCACCCCATATATCAAAACTTAACGCTAAGTCGTGTGTTTCCTATTTTGATGGTGTCGCCGCTGTGAACCTCTACCGGGTCTGTTACCGGTTTTCCGTTGAGGTAGGTGTGGTTTGAGGAACCGAGGTCGGACAGGTAGAGCCTGCGGTTGTTGACCGCAAACATGCAATGCCTGCGCGACACCGACGTGTCGTTCACAACATAAACGCCTCTATCTGCCGCTCTGCCCAGCACAAGCTCGCCCTTGACCGCCAGGCGCTCTTCTCTGCCGTTTGACATGTCGGTAAGCGTGATGTAAAAGCCGAAGCCCGAGGTCTGCCTGCGGTTTTCGCCTATCACCGCGGTCTCTTCAAGCGCGCCGGACAAGCCCTTGAAATAGTTGCTGTCAGAGGTGAGCCTGCCGTCGTCTATGTTGGCTCCGCCCGAATAGTGGATCTCACTGGGCTTTGAGCGGTTTGATGAAAGCAGGCTGTAGGCGATGATGCACACGGCGCCCACTATAAAGACCGCTATTATAATTATAAGCACTATAGCGATGGTATCCATTAAAGCAACTGCTCCTCTGCGGCTATTTTTTGGGCGGCGTCCTGCTCAAGCAGATACATGCTCTTTGAGGTCTGCTTTATCTGCTCTATCTGATTATTAAGCTCGTCCCTGATTTTGCGGACGTCTGCCATTACCTGTGTGTATTTTGCGGCAAACTGCTCTGCCGACTCGCTGCTCCACGACGTGTTGAGCAGCTCAAGATTATCTGCCTCGCAGGATATGACCGCTGTGTTCAGCCGCGAAACCACGTCCTCAAGGCTGACGCAAACGCTTTTGCTCAAATTAAAATCATACCGGAAGTTTTCAGTAGTCATAACCGTTCACCCTCATTCGAGAACATTGCCGGGCAGCGCCGTGTGCGCCGCCTTGGTAGATGCCTCTGCCTTGTGATACATAAGAGCTATCTCTTCAAGAGATTTTATCTGCTTTGAGAGCCCGGCTCTGAGCGCCTCCAGATCCGGCTTGTCAGCCCTGTAGGCGGTGCCCAGAAACCTTGCGCTTTCGGACTCCCAAAAGTATGACGAGGCATTGACCCTTTTGTCTATTGTGTTAAGGTTTTCTATAAGCCGCTCGCACAGCACCTTTGCCTCGGTGGCCTTTTGCAGTATTTTTTCGGGCGAGGCGGCTATTGTGATATTATTGCCGTTCACTTTGTCACCCTCCGTCATATGCACTTTATCGCGCTGATTATCTCCTCGGTGCGCTGATCGTTGCGGGCATATTCGTCGGCAACGCTGCGGTAATCCTCCGACAGCTTGCGCAGGGACGCCTCAACGCCCTTGAGCTGCGTGATCTGCGCCGACATGCTGCGGGCGAACGCCTCGGACGCGTCTCCCGACCAAAAGCCTTTCAGCTCATCTATGCACACCTCAAGCTTTTTAAGATTCTGCGAATAGCTTTCCGTTTCTTCCCTAATATTGTCTGCCGCCGTTCTTATTTCTTTAACGTCGGCATAAACCTCGTTTGCCGTGTTTTTCATTTTATCTCCCACCTGACGCTTTTTGCTGCGTTTATCTCGCGTAACGGAAGGAACGCCTGCTTTGTAACCGTTCCTCCCTCTACCGAGCTTTTTATGCGATCCTCGCCGCCCGAATGAATCTCTATCACCTTGAGCAGCGACAGCCTGAGAGTTTTCATGTTCTCTGTTTTTGCCTCGAGAGTTCGCGCGGTACGCTGCATATCTGCCAGAATAACATCCACCTCGGAGTTTTGAGAAAGACGCTTTGTTTCGTATTCAAGCCTGTCGAGCGTTTCGGTAAGTACCTTTACCGTTGCCTCGAGGTTATCTGCCATAATCTGCATGTTAGAAAAATTGATATACATACAATCACCGCTTTTTTATTTATTGAAAAATCAGCTGTCGGCGGGACGTTCAACGGCGTCCCGCCAACTTGGTTTTATCAGTCCGTTTCCGGATCAGGAAATGACTCCTGCGCTGAGCGAAGCCGCGTCGTCGGCGTTTGACTGCTCCGCTGTGCTGTAGAGGTTTGCCATCTGCTCAAGGTCGCTTACATGCTCCTGGATCATTCTGTTAAGAACCTGAAGATCCTGCTCAAGAGCCTTGAACTTGGTGGTGTAGGCTGTTGAAGCCTCGCCCTCCCATGAGGATGACATTGAGGTAACTATATTGATCATCTGGCTTACAAGGCCGTTCATTGTCTGACCCTCGTTGCCGAATTCGTTTGCGGTCGCCAGTAATTTGTCCGGTGATACTTTGATTGTTCCTGTCATGGTCGTTCTCTTCCTTTCCTAAATCAGTATGTTCTGCTTGAAGCAATGTCGTAGTTTGTCTGTTCGGTCTGCTCATAACGCTGAGCGATGGTGCGAAGTCTTTCAATGTACTGAATGATCAGGTTGTAGAACTCGTCCATTTTGCCCTTGTCGGTGATAAATGCGTTGTGGAACGCGTCCTTGGCTTCGCCCTCCCACATGGAGTTGAGGCTGCCCTCAGAGGTCACTAACTTTTCGATAGAGCCCTTAAATCTTCCGTTGAGCTCTGTGAGCTCGTCTGCCTGTGATGTGAGAACCGATGGTGTAACTTTGAAATCTGCCATAATGAATTCCTCCGTTTATTTAAAGTTTTTTTATTTCACATCCGTAATCT
Organism: uncultured Ruminococcus sp.; assembly: GCA_902798365.1. GTDB lineage: Bacteria > Bacillota > Clostridia > Oscillospirales > Acutalibacteraceae > Ruminococcoides. The sequence continues at coordinate 50,979 of CADBWP010000007.1, read as the reverse complement.
GTATCGGATGATTCTATTATATACAATAGTTTTGTTTTTTGACAAAAAGCCGACGAACGACCTGTTTTATATGACGAACGGCATTTTTTGCGTATTTTATCAGACAAGCATCAGTCTGTCGCCGCTTAAAACGCCGTTTTCGTACAGCGTAAGCCCCGGCGACAGCAGCTGTCCGCTTTCGGGCTTTACAAGCATAAGCTTTGCCTTGTCGCCCTTTACCGCGCATTGCTCCTTTTGGCAGATCACCGAGGCGATCTCGTCTGTTGCGACGCTTACCGTAACGTCCTCGTTAAGCTTGAACTCGTAGGTTTTGTCCATTGACGGAACGTAAATATCAGCAATAATCATTTTGAGCTCATCAATCCTTTAAAGAATCCGCCGAGCGCCTCGCGGGAATACAGCACGCGCGTTATCTGCCCGTTGGCGGAATAATAAATGTAGTTGTAAAAGTGGTACTCTATAACGCGCAGGCACGCCTTGACAGCGCCGTCCCGTGTGATCTGCTCTGCCGAGAACAGAATACGCGAATCAGTCGCAAGCGGCGCGTTTGGGTCGTAAAAGGCAAAAACGGGAGCCTCGTAGTCCTCAAGAGCCTTTTCGTCAAGGGCAAGACCCTCGCCGTCGCGCGGCAGGTAGCCCTCCTCGCAAAGCGCCGAAAACAGCGCCTGACAGCCCGAAAGCCGCACAGCCACGCGGTCGCCAGCATAGGGCAGGCACACAAGTATGCTGCCTGTGCCAAGGCAGCACAGGTCGGGAAGCCCGGGGGTCTTGGTGTGAACGGCGATGTAGCAGGGCGAGCCGCCCAGCGCCGCCGCTATGCGCTTTGCCTCTGCGGTGCCCGTAAAGCCGTCGCCGTCGGAGCTGATAAGCCCCATGGCGGTAAGCTCGTTGAGCGCACACAGCGCCTGCTCCCGGTCCATTTCGCCGTCGCCCAAATCCACGCCCACGCAATGCGTGTAACCGCAGCCGAGCAGCAGAGCCTTTAGCTGATTGTGAGTAAAAATGCGGTTTTCGTCCATTATTTTAACTCCTTAAATACCGTTTTGTACGACCTGGAAAGCGGCACTATGCCGTCGTTGTTGAGCTCTATCATGCCCTGCGACAGCATTACCTTTTTTACCGCCGACAGATTGACGATAAAGCTGCGGTGACAGCGCGCAAAGCCGTCGGGCAGCCGCTGTTCAAGGTTGTCAAGCGTGTCGTAAAACGAAAACTCCCTGTCGCCCGTGTTGACATACAGCCGCTTGTCACGGGACTCAAAGTAGCTTATTCTTCCGTAGGGAACAAGCTGCCTGCCGTCGCGGCTGTCAATAACAAAGGCGTCGCCGTCGCCTGAGGAAAGCTTTTTCAGATATTCCCCGAACGCCTCGGAGAATACGCGCCTTACGCTGTCGGAGGACAGCGGCCGCAGCAGCAGCGAACCCGCCATTACCGACGGACGGATGTACAGCGTGGGCGGCACCGCGGCGTCGGCAAGCAGAATAATGAACATCTCTTTGTTGGAGCGTCTCAGCCTTTCCGCCGCCTCGACCGAGCCGCTGTCGGTTATCTCTAAGCAGCAAAGGTCAATGAGAGGGTTTTCACCGAGGAAGGACAGAAGCTTTTGGCGGTCGCTGAAGCCCGAAAACCGCCAGTCCTCGTCGCTGAGCGTGCCTGCGAGCTCTCTGCCCAGCCGGCAAAAGGCGTTGACCTCCTGCTGACGCTCGGCATAAAGCAGCATGGAAATCATAAGCCCTTACCTCCTGCCAGCGGCAATATCAGCTTTTGCGCCACGGATTCGTCCTCGGGCGACGGCGTCAGACCCTCGCCCTTCTTGGACGCCTTGGAAAGCTGAGAATAATGTATGTTCTGAAAATTGAATATGCGCTGCGACGACAGGTTTCCTCCCAGATGAACTCCCGTTTTGTAGGAAATGAAGAACTGGTAGGCGCGGATGCCCGCCATTGAGGAAGCCTCGTCGGTATTGAAGCAGGCAAAGAAGAATATGTTGTGCAGCCAGCCCTTTTCAAAAATGTTTTCAAAAAAGCCGCTCAGGTTGCCCACGTCGCCCTCGGGGTGATAAATTGAGTTGATAAACACGGGCAGATCGGCGATAAAAATGAATATCGGCTCGAAGGACTGCATTGCCGCAAAGATCTCCTCGTCGCCCATGCCCTGCTCCTCAAGCGCCTTTTTGCGCTTGTTTCGGGCGATAAAGTCGGGCGTGATGCTTTGGAAGTACTGCAAAATGCCCTTGTCGTCGGTTATGTAGGTGAAGCCGCCGCCCGTGGCTATAGCCTTTAGCTCGGAGGTGTTCTTTTCTATTGCCACGCGCTGCGCCTTTTTGCGCTGAGCTGCAAGCATCATCAGCTTGAGTGCGTTTGTTTTGCCCGTGCGCTTTTTGCCCGTTATAAGGTAGCAGTAGGCAGCCCACAGTCTTACGCTATATACGGAAGCGTCCTCATACAGATAGGCAAAGGGCAGCAGGGCGCTGTCGGCGCAGGCGGCTGCGTATTCGTCGAGCGACGAAATATCGCTGTACTGCGGATTCTCGGGGATATGCGGTATCTTTCTGGCGTGCACTCCCTTGGCTGCGGCGGTCATCTGCTCGCAAAGACGCTCTATCATTGAGCTGCGCTTGTAGTCATCCTCGGCAACAAAGGCGAGCGCGGTCTGGAATTCGAGGATACGTCCCTCTACATAGCCGACGCCGCGTCCCTTTATTCCCGCCTCGGGCATGACCTCGATGTGGGTGGTGCGCAAAACGTCCATGTATTTGAACTTGTCGCTCATTTCAAGGCTGACCACCGAGCGGATGTTGTCGCCCACGCGGTTGGGGATCTCGTTCATGCCGAACCCCGCGGCGGTTACGGCGAGGAACACGCCGTAGCCTGCGCCCTCGCGCGCGATATGTATAAGAACATCATCGAAGTTGTTCTCGGTTTTTTCGCGGAAGCCGGCAAAATTGTCTATGGCGATGACTATGGCGGGCACGGTGATGCCGTTAGCCTTAACGTACTGGCTGTAGTTTCCGCCGTCGAACACGCGCTTTCTCTCCTCTATCTCGGAGGTTATCATATTGAAGAACTTGCCTGCCTTGTCAAGGTCGTTTTCGCGGATTATACCGCCCGAGTGGGGCAGGTTTTCAAAGCAGGTGAGCATTCCGCCGCTGTAGTCGAGAATGTAGAAATTGAGCTCGGAGGGCGAATAGCGCAGCGACAGCGCACAGATAAGGGTTTGCAGAAAGGTGCTTTTGCCGCTTACAACGGAGCCGCACACCGCAAGGTGGCCGCCCTCGGCAAAGTCGATGGAAAACGGCAGCTGAACCTGGTTTTGCGGGTCGTCGTACATGCCCACGGGCACCGACAGCGTCCAGCTTTCGTGCGCCCTCCAGCCGTAGCCGTCAAATATTTTATTCTCCTCAATAAGCCTTGTGAGGGGGATCTCCTTTTCAAGCAGGGGCATCCACAGCTGAGCCTTGTGGGTGTAGTGCTCGCGTTCTGCCACTTTTCCAATGTATTCCACAAGCACCTCGAGCTGCGTTTTGTCCTTTGGCTCGGGAAGCTTTATGTTGGCAGCCGCCGCGCGAGAGATAATAAAGCTGACCGCCTCGTCGGCAGGCATGTCGCTTTCGGGCATAAGGGAAACAAAGCTGCTTACAGCCTGAATGTCGGAATTGCTGTAGCCGATGTTGTAGTGATTTGCGCGCGAGACGTCTATGAGGCGCCTTGCCAGAACCTCGCTTTCCTCGCCGCTGCCGCGAAGCTTGTACGCCTCGCCGTAGAGGAAGCTGAACCACAAAAAGCGCTCCTTTTCCCTGCGCTTGATTTTGGTGTGGCTGCCCACCAGCGCCTCTTTGCCCGTGGTGGTTATCATTGTGGCTATTTCGCCGCTGCCTGAATCGACGTTTTTGTCATATACCGCGCCGCTCCAGCCCGACTGGAACAGCTCGTATATCTCGTCGTTGCCCACCTGCAAATAGCAGCGTCCCGCCTGCGTTATGTATGCCGCGTCGGGCTTGTGGAGCATGTCGTTACTGTCCTGCCTGTCCTGAACGCGCAGGCAAAGGCGGAACTTGGAGTTTGACCAGATGTTGTCATCAACGGTGCCGCTGGGCTTTTGGGTGGCGAGGATAAGGTGCACGCCCAGGCTTCGTCCAACCTGAGCCACGCTTATCAGCTCGCGCATAAACTCGGGTTCTTCTTTTTTAAGCTCGGCAAACTCGTCTATTACGATGAGCAGGTGCGGAATGGGCAGAGGCGCCTCGCCGCCCTTGTAAAGCCTTGTGTAGTTGTTGATATTGTTAACGCCGAACTCCGAAAAAATCTTTTGACGGCGCATGTTTTCGCTTTTTATGGAGATCATGGCGCGGCTGATCTGGTTGCCCGAAAGGTTTGAGATCTGACCTGCCATGTGCGGCAGATCCGAGAAAAGATTAGCCATGCCGCCGCCCTTGAAGTCGATGACGAAGAACGCAACGTCGTCGGGGCTGTAGTTGAGGGCGAGCGAGAGCATATAGGTCTGCACCAGCTCGCTCTTGCCCGAGCCCGTGGTGCCTGCCACAAGGCCATGGGGGCCGTGGTATTTTTCGTGGATGTCAAGGTAACAGTCTGCGCCGCCCACCTTTTTGCCTATGAGGGCGCGCATTGAGTTGTAGGTGCGGTTTTTGCGCCATTGCTCCGCTACACGGAAGTCCTCGGGACTGTGTGCGCCGTACATCTCAAAGAAGTCGAGGGACGATGCTATGCTGTTGTCGTCCTCGTTTTCCTTTACCGTGATGTTGGCAAGCGTTTTGGCAAAGCGAATAAGCTCGCTGCCGTGAACCTTGTCAAAGCTTATACTCACCGACTGCTGCATACTGTCGGAAGCGTTGTAGCAGCCGCGGAAGCTGTCGTCGTTTTCTATTATGTTTTCGCATATGTTGGGCAGGTTTTGATAATGCTCCGCCATCATTATGGTGGTCAGACCGTAGTCGTTGCGCGTGTCATAGACGTATTTGCCGATTATCTCGCCGTCGAGCATTGAGGCGTCGGACAAAAACAAAAAGTAGTGCGGACGGAAGGTTTTCTTTTCGCCGAACGACGAACCCTCGTCCTCTGCGCGGCGGCGTATGACGTTTGCCAGCTCGAAGAACACGTCTGCCGCCTCCTGCCTGTCGGTTGCAAAGTAGCGCGTCTTTTTGTTCTCTGACCAAACGTGGGGCAGGTGGCGGATGTAGTCCCAGCGCGACGCGTCAAGCCGTTTTGCGTCAAAGCAAAAGGCGATTTTTACGTCGGTGTAGCTTGCCGAGGCGCATATCTGGGTGATGAGGTCGTTAACTATGTCATAAACTCCGCGCATGCGGTCGCCGCCCACGATGCCGAACACGTTGCTCTGGGCAAAGTCCATGCCCACGGGCACGTTGCGCAGGGTTTTGAAGTTTTTGTAAATCACGGCGGGCTTGTCCTTCAGGTTGTCAAACTGCATGGAAAACTTTTCCTTGGGGATCTGGATATCCACCTGAAAATCGACGTCGCCCGTGCCCAGACGATAAAAAAGAAAATCGCTGTGAGACGGATTGCGGTTCCATAACTCAGACGATTTTTCGTTGTAAAGGCAGCACTCGGACGGCGATGGATACAACGCATACATCGCCTCGGTGTTTTGCCGGTATTTATCTTTTATGTACTCGGATATTTCGAGCAAATAGTTGCCGTAGGTGTTGAAACGCTGGGTTTCGTCGGCAATTTCCTCCTTTTTGGTGTTGCGTATGTTCATAAACGCCCACACCGAACCAAGCACCGCCGAACCGAGGGCGGTGATCATGCCCGTAAACATGAACGCGCTTGCGCTGCCGCCGCTCATCATTGAGCTGAATATCATAAGACCGCAGCCGATAAGCATGGGGATAGCCATGGTGAAGGACGGACCTATCTGCATGATAAGCGACTTTTTCTTTGAAAACTGAGGCGTGGTGGGCGGCTCAATAACGATCTGCTCGGTGCATATGGACGGAAAAATTCTGGGCGGACGGTTAAAGTAGCGCTCGGCGTGCTTTGTTACCTCTTCCCTTTCTCCCGCGGAGAAGACGTAGTAGGGCTTTAGCTCCTCCGACACCGTAAAGCTGCCCACGCGCGAGCCCACCGCTATTACCTCTCTGAGATACACGATGCGCAGACCAAACATGTCGATGATGTCGCCGAATTTGAGCTCGGTGTTATTGCTGACGCGGCTGTTGTTGACAAACACGCCGTTTCTGCCCGTGCTGTACAGCACATGACTGCCCGACACGCGCTCTATAGAGCAATGGTTTGCCGACACAAGGTTCATAAACTCGTAGCGGATGGTATTGCCCTCTGCCTTGCCGACCGACAGGCGCCTGCAACGCACAAGGTCGTACTTTTCAAATGACATAAGCGACATGCCGTCGTCAAAGGTGATGAGCTTTATGACGTCCTCGCCCGTTGTCTGAACGGTTATTATCTCGCCGCCTTTTATTTCTATTACGTCGGCGCTCTCTTTGTGATGAATGGTGCGGTAGGCGCGGTCGTCCGCAAGAATCCTCCACCTGCGGCCAATGACCTCAAGCTTGAGATAAAAGCTCTTTTTGACCCCAAAGGTTTTTTTGTCAATGAGTATCTTATAGTCCGTGTTGTCAAGGTTGGGCAAAACCACTTCCTTGAACGCGTTCGTTCTGAACATCATCAAAACCATTGTGCAAACCCCGCTACCGCAAAAATAATTACATGACCGTAAGGTCGTAGTAAAACAGACAAACTTTAAATTCACACGAGCCCACGCAGATAACGTCGCCCGTGCGAAGTTCTATTTGATTGCCGTCAAAAATCGAATAATTTTTGAACAGCCCGCGCCTCAGGTAGGTGCCGTTTGCCGAACCTGTGTCCTGCAAATACACATGATCGCCGGCGCAGTAAATCAGGCAATGGTTTTGAGAAACGCTTGCCTCGTTTATAAATATATTGCTTTGGTCGTTGTCTCTGCCGATCTTAACCGTGTTCTCGGGGTCAAAAACAAACTGTGTTTTTCTGCCCGAGCTTTTTGACTTGAGGTAGATCATCCTCTTGCGGCTTTTGGGCTCCTGAATGTGGCTGTCGGGGCTGATGGTGTTTTGCAGGGAGTAGTTTAAAAACTGCTCCCGCAAAATGTTGCCTGCCGCAGCCAGATACTTTTGCCGTTCGCTCTTTTTGAAATGATTCACCACCACAAATACTATGGTGAACACAGCTATCAGCAGAATGGTTAGTATAGCAACAAGAATCATACTATCTTTGACTTCCGTTTATTTGTTTTATTTCGCCGTCCTCTACCCTGCATACGATCCAGTAGCTGCCGCTGATGGTGCTTGGCACATCTATGGTGATAGGCTGAGCCTTGTCGTCAACATACAGCTTTACCACAGCCTTGGCGTCGATAATATCCTGCTTGCTGCGTTTTCCGTGAACATGGAATTCGTATGTTCCGTAGGCGTCGAACAGCGTGGCGCTGTCATAATAAACACCGTCGCGGACGCCCTTGTCGTGTGCGCCTATAAACTCGGTCTCACGGTCGCCGTACTCAGGCCAGAATTCTGTCCAGCCGCCCGTGGACGGTATGCCCTTGATGTGGACGCCCATATCGTATTTTGAGTCCGTCCACTCCACTACCATGCGCACCTGACCGTAGCCCGCCTTTCGGGACAGCTCAAAGTTCTTTTCCTCTTCCTTGCTTTCGGCAGGGATCGACAGCTCCGCAAACTCCGTGTTGTATTTTTCGGCGCTTATCTCTACGGTGTAGTCGCCGGGCTCGAGCTCTGTGCTGTAATTTCCGTCATAGGCCGTTTCCATAACGGAAACCTCTCCGTCGCGCTTTGACTTGCCGGCACGGAATTTGAGCGTGGCTCCCGAAATATTTTTGCCGCCGATCCTGTCGGTGACTTTTCCGAAAACCTTGACCGTCAGCGCCTCTCCCTTAACGGGCTGAGGCACAACGGAGTTGTAGGCGTTGTCTCCGTTGATCCTTCCGTCCTCGCTGCAGCCCACTTTGAAGCTGAGACCGTGGTAGGTGAACGTCATTATGTGGCAGCCGAGTGCCTGGTCATAGCCGCCTATCTGTACATTTTCGGCTCCGCCCTTGTGCAGATCTTCGGCGGTAACTCCGTTTTCGGCGCCCACTATAAGCTGACCCAGCTTTTGCATGTGAATGGACGTGGGACGTGCAAACGGATATGGCTTGCCCGTTGAGGGGTCAAGCACGGTGTTTTCAAAGCTGTTTTCGTATGTGAACTCAGCCTCAAACTGAGAATAGGTCACAGTATATTTGTCTGAAACCGTCACCTCGTCCTTGAGGGTAAAGGCCTCGGTGTATTGCGAAAAGCTGTAGGAAGAAAACATGTCGGTAAAGGAATCGTTTATTCCCTTCCACTCGGCGGTCTGCTGCGGCTCGGTCTCGTCCTGCGCAGCCTCGTGTGACTCGAGCTCGCCCAAAATGGTGAGCGAACGGGTTATGGTGTAGCCGTCGCGCAGGGTCTGCAAGCCCTCCTCGGTCATGTTGAGCGAGAAGTATATGCGCGCAAGCTCAAGATACGGGTCTTCCTTTGTGTTATCCTTTTCTATCGCCGTCTTGTAGTGGCTTATTGCGCCCTGATAATCTCCGCTTTCCACAAGCTTTCGAGCGGCGTTTATCTGTTCAACATATATTTCGTCGCTGCTTTTGCTGTCGGGAAGAAACACAAGGACGCCGCCGAGCGCAAGAAGAAGCACCAAAAGCGGAATAAGAACAAGTATCAGCTTTTTTGATACGCCGTTCATCGTTTTCCCTCCCCGCAGTTTTTATTATTAAAGCAAACCGCACCTTGCCCGATGTCGCAGTCAGGCAAGGCGCAGTTAATAAATATTTATCTTTGCTTGCCGTTCAAATTCTTGATCTGTCCGTTTTCAATGTCGCACACAGTCCACCACTCGCTGTCAACGTTGTCGGGAACGGTGAGGACAATGGGGCTTGCGTTGCCGTTATAGATCTTTACCGTAGCTCCCGAGGTGGCAAGGTCGCCCGAGGAAGAATAGCGGTGGATCTTGTAGGTGTAGCTGCCGTTCGTCTTGTGCAGGGTGATGGTTTCGGGACCGAAGCCGGACTGGTCGTCGATGTCAAGATCGCAGATGACCTCGCCGCCCTTTGAGTAGGACGTGTGCGTCCAGTCAACCTCGAACGTAGAGCCGTCGTAGGTACCTGACAGGTGAGAGTCAAGGTCGGCAGGCGTTGCGCCCCACTCGAGCACAAAGCGGATCTCGTTGGACTGAAGCTTAGGCGAAATGCTGAAGTTGACCTGTGTTTCTGCGTCGCCCTCGGGAACGAACACATTAACGAACTCTGTGTTGTAATCGGGCGAATTGAGCTCGGCTGTGTAGTCGCCGGGTTCGAGCTCTACCGAATAGTTGCCGCCGGAGGTGTTGTTTTCCTCAACAACGCTGCCGTTCTGCACGTTTTTGCCCGAGCGGAACTTGATGTTGACGTTTGACACCTTGGCGCCCGTGGTAACGTCTATTACCTCGCCGCTTACCTTAACCTTTTGAATGTCGGCGTTTCCGGGCTGGGGAGTAATGGAGTTGTAGCTGTCGTCGCCCTTTACGGTGCCGCTCTCGTCGCAGGCAACGGTGACATTCATGTTTTTGTAGATGAAGGTCATCAGGCAGTAGCCGGCAGCCTCGTCCTTTGCGCCTATGGTGAGGTTTTCGGCGCCGCACGCTCTGAGCTGATCGGCTGTTACGCCCACGTCGGCTCCCGTGATAAACTGGCTGAGCTTTCTTACTCGGATAGATGTGGGTCTTGCGTAGCCGTAGGGATAGCGGGTTGCCGGGTCGATGATCGTGCGGTCGGGAGTATTCTGATACTCAAACTCGACGTCATACTGGGCATATGTAACGGTGTATGTACCTGCGGACGCGTTTTCACTCTTTACGGTAAACTCGTCGCTGTACTTGCGGTAGTTAAAGGTTGAGAACATATCGCCCATGGTGCTGTTTATCTCAACTGTCTCGGCTGTCTGCTGCTTGGCTGCTGTGGTCCCCTGAACCGCGCCGTCAACGCTTTCGCCCTGGCTTTCCAGCTCGCCCAGAATGGTGAGCGAACGGGTCTTTACATAACCGTCGCGCAGGGTCTGTATAGCCTCTTCCCTGTTGCCCAAATTAAGATAAAGTCTGGCAAGCTCCAGGTAAGGCTCTTCATTGGTTTCGTCCTTTTCAATAGCTGCCTTATAATGGCTGATGGCTCCCTGATAATCTCCGCTTTCAGCAAGCTGTCTCGCCTGCTTTATCTGCTCAACATAAACCTGAGAGTCGCTTTTGTTATCGGGCAAAAAGATAAGCACTCCGCCCAGAGCTATCAAAAGCACAAGCACGGGGATGAGGATTAATATAAGCTTTTTTTGCAGTCCCGTCATTTTTTACACTCCTTGAATCTTTAAATATCAAAGCATCGCAACAAGCAATGCAATCATTACAAGCAGAAATACTATGCCCAAGCCGACCACGGCAAGAAGCGCGGTTTGCAGGGTGAGCATCTGACTGTTGTCGTTGTAGCGTCCGTAGCCCGTTGTGCCGCCGCTGTAGCCGCCGTAGGCAAGCTGCTGCGAGGGGCTTAATACGCGGCGATCCTCTAAAAACGAGGCGCGATAGGGGTTTTCGTCGTAGGACGTTGTATGCGCGTAGCCATAGTAATTGCCGCGGCTGTCGTAGTTGCTTTGGCTTCCTGCGCCGTAATACTCGCCCACGGGGTCGGTGTAGTAACCGCTGTCATAGTTCATGGTGCGCGCATTGCTGTTGTATCGCGTGGGCGGAACATACTGACGGTGGTAGCCGTCGTTGTAATAGTCGCTCGCCGTTGAGCGGTAGTTTTCAAAATACACCGGCTGCTCCCTGCGGCGCCGGTTTTGCGCCTGACGCACGGTTAGGGTGGGCTCGCTGCCCTCGTAAAGCTTGGTGCCGCAATAGCTGCAATGTGAAAGATTGTTGGGAACGACGCATCTGCAATTAGGACATTTCATTCTCTTCAAAACCTCCTGACCATTCGCTGTTGTATTTTTTTACCCACCTTCTGAGAAACAGCTGTGATACGGCGAAGATGATTACCCCCGCCGCGGTGAGTATGATTCCGAATACGACCGTAGTGTTCACGGGTATCACCTACCAATCCTGTCCGCAATAGCTTTTGTATAGGGTTTTTACGTCTTTTAATATATCGTTTGAAACCGAATTCTTTTCGGCGTCCGACAGGCTGCCATAGTCCTCGTAAGCCTGTCTTAAGTAGGTTTCGGTCTGAGGGTCGCCCGCCGCGTCGGCAATGAGCGCCAGCATAAGGCTGAGCCTGCAATCGCGGCCGCCCTCGAGGCTTTCGTTCAAAATGCGCTCGCAATCGGAGTATTCCGCTATGCTTTCGGCAAGCAGCACGGACTGCGCATAGTTGAACACGTCGTCTGCGGTGGCTGAATAATCGGTGCATAGCTTTTTAAAGCAGCCGCACGCCTTTTGGTTATATGCCTGAGAATTTGTAGCTTCGGCGCTGTCAAGATACGCGTTGCCCAGCTTGCGCAGAGCCGCCGCCGTTTCGCGGCAGCCAATAGCCGCCTCGTATGCCTGAGCAGCCGCCTGACCGTTGTGCAGAGCGCTGTAGGAATCGCCCTTTAAAATTCCCGCGGTGTAGAAGTTGTCGCTGTCGGCGGAAACCGAGCCCCACACCGAATCCACAAGCCCTATCGCCTGCTCATACTGCCTGCTGTTGTAGCAAAGCCGCGCCTCGGTGAGGATGATGGCTACCGAGCCGGGATATGCCGCCTTGATCTGCTCGAGCACCTCCCGCGCGCGGTCGGCCTCTCCGTTGGCAACAAGCGCAAAGGCGTAGTCGCGGTAATAAATGTCGGTGGGCTGCTGCCCGACAGCACTCTCGTAAAAATAGGCTGCGTTGTAGTAGTCCTCGTCGGCAAAATAGCAGTCGCCTATTTTGTGAAGGATCTGAGCCTTTACCTCGTTTGTAAGGTAATCGTCATATTCCGCAGAGTTTATCAGAGCCGTGCCCGCGTTTTTTGCGCCCTCGTTGTCGCCGCGGTTTGCCATGGTGATAAAGCTGTTGTAAGCCTGAGTGTATTTTTCCTGCACTCCGCCGCGGTAGCCGTTGATTATCATAAACACGCCCGACACTATCATTATTGCCGCCGTTACCGAGGATAACACCTGAACAAGAAGGTATTTTTTGTATCTTGCGTCCTGTTTTTTGATGTTGTCTATCGCCGCAAGCATTTCCTTTGTGTTGCGATAGCGGCGGTTGGGGTCGCATTCGAGCGATTTTGCGATTATGTTGATGAACGCCTCGGAGTAGCCAAGACGGTAGTCGCCTATCTTGGGCAGCTCATAGTTGGTAACGTTGGGCTGCACGCCGGTCATAATGTGATAGAACGACGCGCCGAGGCTGTAGATGTCGGTTCTTTCGTCGAGCGGAAAGTACTCGCCCGTGCCCGTTTTTATGCATTGAACGTTTCCGTACTGCTCGGGCGAGGAATAGTTTATGCTGAGCCCCTTGATGATGTCGGTGCTGTAAAGTGAGATTCCGAAGTCAATTAAGCAAACGTCCCCGTTTGTGGTGATTATTATGTTGCCCGGCTTGATGTCGGTGTGGAGGATCTTTGTAGGCTGTGAGTGAAGATACCACAGCACCTCGCACAGCTGACGGAGCCACTTGATTAACTGACCTTCCGAAAACACATAGCCGTTCGCAATATAGTAGTTGAAATCGTAGCCGTCAATGTAGTCGATGACGGTATAGAGGTCTCCGTTATACTCCAAAAAGTCATACACCTGCGGAAGATAGGGATGGTGAAGGCTTTTGAGAATATCCACCTCGTTGCGAAGCATGGAAATATCGGCATAGGTGTTTTTAATTTTTTTGAGCACGACATACTTTTCAAGGCGCAGGTGGTACGCGAGATAGATTATGCCCATGCCGCCGCTGCCTATCTCCTGTACTATCTGATATGTGCCGTCTATTATCATGTTGTCTGAAAACATATGCCGCACCCTTATTTGCCCCGGGCACACTCCCTCAACGGAAGTGTGCCCGTTTGACAGTTGATTACATGGTTTTATTCAGCGCCGTTCTTTTTGCGCTTTCTTACGTTCATGAATACCGCGAACGCGATGCCTGCCAGAATCACGCAGCCGCCGGCTATTACAAGCGGGAGATGATAGTGGAGCAGTCGTGAGATGAACGATGCACCCAGCTGGAACTCGGAAACCTGTTCCTCGCTGTTGTTGCCCGCCTTGTCCTTTACGCTGACTTCAAGCTTGCGGTCGCCGTCCTTCTGGTCGGAGTTGATGGTGAACACGGTCTCTACCGTTCCGGCAGAGGTTGTGACCTTGTAGTCCTCGTCCTTGATAAGCTCGTCGCCGTCGAGCAAGATAACAAGGTTTTCATCGGTGATGTTCGCGTCGTCGCAGGTTACGGTGACTTCCTTCTCGGGCTCCTCGTAGTACTCGGAGTTGTCGATGCCGGAGATCGTAACGATGGGCGCGGTCTTATCAACGGTGAACTCTACGGGACAGGTTCTTATCTCGGGCTGCTGACCCTCGGCAACCTCGTCCTCGGGCTGCTGATAAGCGGTTCTGTTGCTTATGGTGCGTCCGTCGTTTGCGGAGAAGGACTTGTCGGTGGTGGTGACGGTAACTGTGTAGTTGCCCTCGTCCTCAAAGTTTTTGCTGAGCACCTTGTACTCGCATTGATACCACTTATCGGAGGTTCCGCCCGAAGCCGACTGCTGATAGTCGCTGTCCTTTGTAAGCTCGCGGCTGGCGTCGTCGCTTACAACCTGAACCTTGGCGTCGCTTGTGGCTCTTACGTTTATCTCCTTAACGATAATGTCGATGGGAGTATTTGTGAAGGGATTCTCCTGAACAAGCGCCTTGGTTGCAGGATCGTCAATGTAGAAGTTTGAGCCGAAGCGGTTGACCGAGAACATGATCTGCTGGCTGTCGGTGTTGCCCGCAAGGTCGCTGATGGTCGCCTTAAGAATGTAAATACCGTCGTTCTTAAAGTTCTTTTCAAAGTTTGCGTAGGAAATAACCTTGTTTTTGCCCTCGCCGGAACCGTTGCTGAAGATAAGATCGGTAACAAGCTGAGCCTTTTCGCCGAACGGGATACGGTAAAGCTCGCAGGTGCCGTCCTCAAAGTTGTTGTCGAAGAAGGAGATGAGCGGAGCTATCTCGTTGTCGTAGGCGTGGTTGTCTGCAACGCGCTCAAATACGATTTGATCCTTGATCTTTGTATCTACCGTGAACAGGGTCTGCTCCTGCTTCTGACCCTCGTTGGTAGCCTTGTCCTTGCAGGCGACGGAGAAGCTGAAGTCGCCGTCCTGGTCAAAGACTATGGTGCCGGTGTGGGTGTCGCCGCTGCTTGACCACGATACTGTGGGGCTGGTGCGGTTATAGGAAGCAGTTGCGCTTACCGGAACGTCAAGATAGCCTGCCGCGTCATAGAAGTTGTGCTCTATGATGGTGATAGTGGCTGTGACTGTCTTGTTGTAGTAACGGCCGTTGCGCAGAGACGCCTCGGAGCTGAGCTCACAGCGGATCTCGGGCTTGGTCTGGTCGATAACGAAGGTCTCGGGATTGTTCCACTTGACCTCTCTGCCGCACAGGGCGGTAAAGCTGCCGTCAAGGCTGTACTTGCCGTCGCTGTGGAAGGTGTATTCGGCAACGTGCTCATAGGTAGCCGCGCCTGCCTCGTCAACAACATAGTTGCTCCACAGGGATCCCGGGCTGAGCGCAGGCTCTGCGCCGAGGTCGAGGCGTGAGATAACGGGCTTCCAGTCGTCGGGGTTGAAGTTTCTCGCGGTGATCGTAACAACCGCCACACGGTCTGTGTTGAAGAAGTTATCTCCGCCGACGCTGTTGACGGGCTCGCTCTTGTACCTGATTTCAAGCTTGGGAGCGTTGAGATCGATGCTGAACTTGTCGGACTTGTACTCGCCGCTGCTTCCGGTGGTGTGTCCGGCATAGTCGGTCACGATGATAGTGAGCTCGATTCCGTTGCTGTCGTTGGGAACATGGATGGTCTTGTTTATTTCGGTGACAAGATTTGTGGTCGCACCGTTTTCAACGTATCTCTTTGAGGAGTTGACGCTCTGGTCAATGCTGCCGTCGGTGCCTACGTTGAGCACGATCCTGTCTGATGCTCTCTTGTCTCTGGGTGAATTTACGATGTACTCAATGGTTTTGATACCGGCATAGTTGCTGTGAACAACGGTAGAGATGTCGATCTCGTTGGAGTAGAGGTTGTAGCCCCTTGCGTCCTTGTGAGAGGTGCCGGGAAGCTTGATTTCTACGCCGGTGTTTGCGATGTGCTGTCCGAGGGTCTCGGAAACAACATTTTCGGGAGCGTATATTTTGTCCTTGTCGGAGTTGTTATATACGTTGTCGATAGCGTAGGCGCGCAGGTGACCCTTGAAGCCCTGAGGCACAACAAAGGTGGTGCGGAAGCTGCCGTCGCTGTAAGAAATGTCGTCGCCGGAGTGTCTTGCAAACTCTCTTTCGGTGTTGGTGTCGGCGTCTCTTACAAAGAGGATGATCTCCTTGACGCCCGAGGTGGTGTCGGCTCCGAATTCGTCGCTGGCGGTAACGGTGACGTTAACGGGAGCGTCCTTGAAGAAGAAGCCGTAGTCGGTATAAACAACGCCCGAAGCGCCGGTGTTAAAGCTGCCGTTCTGATACCTTGAGAAGCTGGTTCCGTTGAACTGGAAGTTGGTGATAACGGGCTTTTGAGTGTCGAGCACAAAGGTCTTTTGTGTTTCACGAACCTCGCCGTTGTTGCTTACCGCAACTACCTTAACGGTGTTGGTGCCCTCTACGATAGTGCCGGCTCCGCTTGCATTGTGAGCCTCGGCTGTATCAAGAACTACATTGACGGTTGACACGGGTGTTGCAGCGTTTCCGCTGTTAGGATTGTTGAACACGCCGTCGGAGCTCAGTTTTACTCCGCCCTGCCACAGATCGGCATTGGGTGTAACCTCTTGGTCGTTTACAAACACCTTTACGGAATGAAGCTTTGAAAGCGTGTCTGTAACGGTCAACTCCATGGTGGGATAACCCGAGAAGTATCTGCCGCCCTGGGTTGTATCGCCGTTGTTGGGATAAACATAGCTGCCGTCCTTTTGAGTGAAGGACATGCTGTTGAAGTCTGCGCCGTTTGTTGTTGAAACAATGTCAAAGAACGGGGTAACGGAATCAAGGTTGCCTATGGTGAATGTCTTGCCGCCGCCCTCAACAACAAAGTCGCTGCTGAAGGTTCTGTTGGTGTCGGCGCTGCCGTTGCTGTTGTCGGCTGCGTCCTTTAATGTGATTACAAACTTGCTGAAATCGCTGTCTGTAGCGTCCTTGCCCACATTGAGCGTAAAGCTGTATGTGGCAGATGTTCCGGCAAGGTTTGCGTCTGCGTGCGCCAGGGTGTTATCGTTTACGGTGATCTTGCCGCCCGAGGTGTTCGCAAGCGATACAGCGTCGGTGTTAAGACCGAACGACGGACCGTTGTCCTTAATTGTTACGTCAACGATAATGCTGTTGTTGGAATACAGACCGAAGGTGAGGAAGTTGAGGAACTGATCCACAACCGATTCTCTGTATGTCACTTTTTCAACGTGGGGCGCCGTGCTGTCGATGCTGAAATTCTCGGAGAATGTGTTATTGTTTCCGCAGTAGTCGGTAACGGTGTAGGTTATTGTATAGTTGCCCGTGCCGAGCGAGAGCACGTTAACGGTCAGCGACGCCTCGGTGTTCTTTTGTGCGGCAGGCATAGTCGCATTGACCGGACCGATTACGTCCGAACCGCCCTGATACTTGACGATTGCCGAAACGCTCTTGATGCCCGAGAACTCGTTTTTGAACTCGCCTGTGATTGCTCCGTGCGCATCATCGCCGGACTTGCTGTGATATATTCTTGCGTCGGATTTATAGTTGAAGTCCATATCAAAGGCTTTTGCTTTTTCGATATGGTTGTTCTGGTTCCAGACTATAAGCTCAAAATTGTCGGAGAAGCCCTCTAAGCTGCCGTTGACCTTGGAGTTTGCCGCGCCTGCAAGCGTGACCTCTGCGGGGTCGTTGGTGAACAGCTTGTCGGTAGCCGTTGCGGAAAGCTTGTACTGAGCGTCATAGACGGGAAGATCGAACTCTGCGGTAAGCACGCCGCTTCCCTTGATGTTCTTGGCTTCAAACTGGTTGTTGTAGCCGTAGTTAAGGGTTATCGTTGTGCCGCAGTCGAGGTTGTAGTCTGCCTCAAACTGCACTTCTACCTTAACGTTGTTCTGCGCATAGGCGCCTATCAGGGTATCCGAGGAATTCTTAACGGTGGTGATTCCCGTGCCCACAACGTTGAAGCCGAGGATCCTCGGCGGATCGTTGGTGACCTCGATCTTTTTGTGCTTTACCAAATCGTTGCCGCTGAGGTTTTCCGCTACAAATACGGCATAGTAGGTGCCTCTTGAGGGGAGATTGTTCGCGTCGCCTATGTTGATGGTATAGGTCTTTTCGTCAACCTTTTGTGTATCGGTCGAAACGGTTTCTACCGTGTCGGGGGTAAAGTCGGCGAGGTTAGTAATTTTGTTCTCGGAAACATTTACCGTCTTGCCGTTTTCTCCGTCCTTGATAAGATAGGTCTTAACGGTCTTGATGTGAGATGTGCTGTCGGTGACGGTTGCCTCCACAGAGCCGTAGCCTGCATATACAACGTCTGAGCCGCAGGTTTCAGACGACTCGCCCTTGCTGTTGGTAAAGCTTACGGCGGGATCGCTTATGTCGGGCTTGATGATGGTGGATACTACCTCGAACCACTTGCCGTTCAGATTATCCATGGAAACGAGCACGTTGCTGTCGTTGAGAGCGTTGTGAACAACGTTGCCCGCCTTGTCGGTGGCTTCAAACGAAAGATGACGGATAGCGTCTGCCGAAACATCCTTGGGATCGATAACGCAGCTGAGCGAGTAAAGTCCTTCTCCGTCGGGCGTGAGGTCCGATGCGGTTGCCGTAGCAAGCGCGGTCTTGCCCTGGTTGTTGTCATAAATGGTGATACCGGTCAGAGGCGATGCATCGTCCTGAGCGTTCTTGGTGTTTTCAACCGTAACGGTAACGGTTATTGCGGTATTGCTGTACTCACCATACTGTTTCTCTGTGTTTACCGTGGAGAAAGAAACGTTTTTAACGGTGGGCTTGATATCATCAAAGCACTTGACCTCTGCGCTGTATGTTTTGCTCAATCCGACGTTATCGGTAACAACAACGCTGTATGAACCGTACTTGTCGGCGGTAAACTGATATTTGCCCTCGGAAACCTTTGTGGCGGTTGCGCCGCCTACAACAACGCTTGCTATTCCCGAGCACTTTCCGTCGGGCTTATCCTTTACATCAAAGGTTACCGTGACGGGCTGGTTTGTCCACTCGGTGGTTGAGAGATTGAACTTTCCGTCAACTACCACGGGCTGAGCCTTGTCGATAAGCAGAAGCGCGGTTTCCTTTTCTTCGCACTTGTTGCCGAAGGTATCGGATGCAACGATCTTATAGGTGCCGTATTTTGCAGCCGTAAAGCTGTACTTGCCGTCCTCGCCCTTGGTGGCTGTGCCCTTTTCTTCACCGTTGTTCAGGTTCCATGTAACGGTGTCGATGCCGACGTCGCTGGTGACGTCAAAGCTTACCTTGACGTCGTCCTTTGTCCACTTGGTCACATCATGGCCGTTGTAGTCAAATTCGCCGAGCTGCGGACCGCCGTTGTTGATGATAACCGTCTCGGTATGGGGTTCGCTCGTCTTTCCGCTGTTGGCGGTTGAAACAAATTCAATCGTGTATTCGCCGTCGGGATACTTGGGAGTTCCGTCGCCCTTGAGCTCCTTGGTGTTAAGCAGAGCCTTGATCTCGACGGTCTTTTTCTTTTCGATTTCGGAGGAATAATCCTTTTCGTATATCGTCTCGCCGTTGATCGTAACTACGGTCTTGCCGATACCGGTGATTTCCTCGGTGGTATTCATGGTGATCGTGCCGGCGCCGCTTATTAGCTTTTCGGTCTTTGTGCCGCCGCCCTCCTGGGGTATCTCATTGTTTTTAACGAGAAAACCGCCGCCGAATGACGCTGCTTCTTCATCAAAGCCGGGAGAGAGCTTGGAAATAACTATCTCAAACGCGCCGAGGTTTTTAAGCTTTTCTTCAATGCTTTCGTCGCCCTTTTTGATCTGGGTCTTTACATTTGCGTTTCTGAAAACAATAGTGTTCAGCGTATTGTTGCCCGCATCCTTGGCGGTGTTGCCGGCAGCGTCCCTGACCGAGAGCTTAAGATCAAAGCTCTCAGAATCCTTGGCGTCATCCTTATGAAGCAGGAACTTTGCCTTGCCGTTCTCGCTGCTTACGGGTTCAAGCTTGGTGCCGTTGCTCTTAAGCTCAAAAGCGGTGATGGGCGCGGGACCCTTGTCGTTGAGATCAACGGTAACGTAAATATCTTCGTTGCTGTAAAGACCGAAGGTGAGGAAGTTGAGGAACTTGTCGCCCGTGCTTTCAGCCGACTCAAACTCAAAAACTATATCCTCTACCGCAACGGGATCCTTGTCGATCTTAAAGTTTTCCTTGGGAATGGTGCAGGAGCCCTCGTTGCCCGCCTTGTCCTTAAACTTTATAATAATGTCTTCAACAGGCTGCTTATCGACCGTAAAGCTTATAAGCTTATCGCTGTTAATATAAACCTTGCCGTTTTTGATCGCGGCAATGCCCTGGGCGACAGACACAGATGCAGAATCGGTGTCAGCATCAGACTCTGCGTCCTTTACGCAGAAAGCAACATCAATATCGGTATTGTACCACTTGTTGTCAGACGGATTGATTTCGGTATATTTGCCCGCATTAATATAATAATGCGAAGCCATCGGTGTGGGATTATTCTTATCTATCTTGAGCTCTGCTGTGGTTGATGTTTTAGTCTGATCAAAAATATCCGTTACCGTAACGGTGTATGCCTTCGCCTCGGTAGCCGTGAAGGATTTGTCGGTAACAGTCTCGTCGTCCGCCTTTACGCTCTTGACAAGAACGCTGTCGGTGTCGTAATCAAACGAAACGTCGATGTCGGAGTTGACCCATGTTGAGGGATCCACCGTGCTTCCGTCAACCTTGTACTCAAAGCTGCCCGCAGTTGTACCGTCGGTATCAACGATGTTAACATCCTTTTCAAATACGGTCGTCTCTGTTTCGCTTTCCTTAACAACCAGCGCAAAGGTGCGGCTGCCCTCGGAGACCGTTATTTTTGTAAGGTCGAACTCTACCGAAAGCTTCTTTTCGGCGTCGTTAAAAGAAAATGAAAACGCGCCTGCGTATTCGTCCTTGTTCTTGTAATCGGAGCTGTCAACCCTGACGAAAAGATCGTCGGGCTCATAGGCGCCGTCGTTGTAGGCAGTCTTTACCTTTCCGTACAATTCTTCGCCGGGAGCGACCTCAAAGGTTATCTCGGTCAAACCGCTCTCGCGCACGTAAAGATCTCCGCCTACGGACGCAAGCTTTGCTCCGCTGTTAACGGTCACTTCTATTCCGTCCGCGCCTACGGGCTCGCCCGCCTTGCTGGGCTTGCCTGCCTCGTCGGGAGTTGCGGGTGCAACGTCCTCGGGCACGGAAACGGTAGTTTCCTGTTCGTCCAAAGCCATAGAAATGGGGATGGAGCCCACGATGATGAGCAGCGACAGTATAGCCGCGCACAGCTTCTTGGCAAAGGAATGCTTTTTGATCATGCTAAACTCTCCTCTTTAAAAGATTTATATGATTTGCTTTTAGTGCAGATATATATAAAATTTACTCCATTCAGCATACTGTGCATATACACCGAGAACAGCAAAAATGCCGCAAGAATAAAGGTTATGTTCTCGCCGATGGATGGAATAAACATAGTAGCCAAGGTTGCTATGATAAGCAGGGCGGTCAGTATGTCGAACACAGCCGCAGCCGTGTTTGAGAAAAAGCAGGACACGCCCCACCTGCGCCTTTTGAATTTGCGCCTTGCTTTTCTTTCGTATTGTTTGCGGTGAGCGTTGCAAATAACGAGAAACAATATGCCCAAAACAAGCCCCAGCCAAAACAGCACGCCCGTTGCTATTGCAAAAAACAACTGAACGGCGTTGCCCTTGTAGCTGCCCAAAAAGCTGAGCAGCGGCGCAAATGCCGATATTGCAAAGAACGCGCAGGAGGCGATGAATAGTTTTTTGTCGTTTTTCAAGTCAACACTCCCCAAAGCGCACAGCCCCAACAGCGGGAAAAGCCCCGCTGCCGGGATTACGCTTATTGTTTAAATCATTTCGTTTGTGTGCGTGTATAGCGCCTTTTTTATAACGGTGAAATGGATAGCATCCTTCGCCGCCTGAATCGCCTGAGCGTCGAGCTCTCCGGTCATTCCGGGGCTGAGCACCGAGGTCTCGGCATAGCCGGGTATCGGATTCGACGCGTTGGAGTCGAGCTGAGTGGTCTCTCCAAGGCTTTGATCGAGCTGAGTGGTCTCCTCATAGCCGATGTTGAGCTGTGTGGTGGAATCGGCATACAGGGGCTCGGTAGAATAAACCTTGCCGCCCTCGCCGTAGTACTGATCCTGAACCTGGTCGTGGATCTGAGCCTGCTGGGCAGGGGTCATAACGGCGGGAACGCGCTTTTTCTTTTTCTCGCTTTCCGAAAGCTTGGTGGTCTGCGTCTTGGGTTTTCCGGCGACCTTCAGGCGTCCGGTGCTGGCATTTACCTCGTTCATTTCCTTAACGGTTCTCGCCTTGGCGCGTCCCGTTTTTATATCAAAAATGCTTTTGATGTCGAAAATGAAAAACAGCACTATTGAAATTATGAAGAACAGGATCGCCATTACAAAGCAGACCCAAAAACCGGAGGAAAGTACATTAATCAAATCCATCAGTTAATGCCACCTCCGTCTATGCTGTAGCCCTCCTGGGCGAGCAGCTTAATGTTGGAATCGATCTGATCCGCATATTTTTTGAGCACGGCAGAGTTATTGATATAATCGGGCGTCTCTAAAATTGCCTTTGTGCTGTCACTTACCTTTCTTATGCCATTCAAGATCTCCTCTTTGGAAACCGCGCCGCCCTGATTCCAGTCTGCCATCTTCTTATAGATGGTCTGCGAAACAAAGCGGTTAACAAACAGCTTTATCTTAACGTTGCTGCTTGCTACATCGGGAGAATCGAGAAGCTCCATAAGAGTGCTCCAGTATTCGGAGGGGGAAACGTTTGAGTCGCCGTTTGCCTTCATGCCCGAGTTGTTGTAGTTGCTTGCAAGGAAGTTGAGCAGCTTAGCCTTTGTCTGATACTTTGACATTCCCGACTGCTCTATCTCGTCATAATACTTGGCGGAATGGATCATTCCCTGGGTATCTCCGGTGCCGCTGGCCTCAAAGCTGAAGAATGCGCCGTCGGCAAAGTTTATGAGAAGGTCGTCGTAGTAGCTGGTCTTGTCCTTGGCAATAAGCTCGTTTTTGTTTTCCTTGATGTACTTTTGCATGTGGTTGTACTCGTTGCTTGTGAGCTTGCCGTCTGCAAGGTACAGATTGAGCAGATGGGTGAACGCCTTGGTGTTGCCGCCGTCAACGGTCTTTATAGCCTTGACGTACAGATCCTCTGCTTCCTTGTAGGTCGTATCGTCTATGCCGATGTCCGCGTTCACCTCGTACATGCTGTCCGCCTCGGAAACAAGGCTGTCATATGTTTGAGAGGTAACGCCCGACCTTGCGATATTAAAGCCCAGCGCGCCTATGAGCATTACAAAGGTAGTAATGACCGAAGCTATGAACAGCTTCCACTTAAGGTTGCGCTTTCTGGTAACCTCGTCGTCCAGATCCCTGTAATGGTCGAGAGCATAAAGCAGCTCGGCGCAGGACTGATAACGGTCTTCGGGGTTGCGCTGGGTACATTTGATTATGATTTGTTCAAGACCCGAGGAAAGCTCGGGGTTCCATTGCCTTATGGGGTACATCTCGTAGGGCGGGGTGCTGGGGTTGTGACCCGTGACCAGGTGATACATGGTCGCGCCCAGGCAGTAGATGTCGGTGCGGGCGTCGGTCTGACCGTGACCGCCGTACTGCTCGGGAGCAGCATAGCCCTGTGTGCCCAGACATGTGGTGTCCTCTACGGCAGCGGATTTAAATTCTCTCGCCGTACCGAAGTCGATTAGCGAAACCTTGCCGTCAGGCTTGAGCATGACGTTTGCGGGCTTCATATCGCGGTAAATTATCGGCGGTTTGCGTGAATGAAGATAACCGAGCACGTCGCAAAGCTGCTTTGACCACTCGATAACGTCATCCTGACTCTGAGGGCCGTTTTCAAGCGCCTTGTTCAGAGAGTTACCCTCGATGTAATCCATGACGATGAGAAAGCTGCCGTCGCCGTCGATTACGTCGATGATACTGGGCAGGTTGGGATGGCTCAGCCTTTTGAGAAGGTCGGTCTCAACCACAAGGTTCTGCTTAACGACCTCAAAGTTTTGAACGCCGTCCTTGCGCACCTCTTTGATAGCCCAGATTTTGTTTGCCTTTTCGTTTACGGCCTGATAAACAACGCTCATGCCGCCCTTGCCGACGACACGCAGAATTTTATACTTACCGTCAACCAATGAACCTACTTCAAGCATAAAATCCCCCCTTAAACCGTCTTGGCAATAACGACCGTGATATTATCGGGCTCCATCCTGCTTTTGTTGAGCTCTATAAGATAAACCGCTCTGTCCAGCATGACCTGCTCGTCGGTGAGGATCATGGGATTGAGGTTGTCGTAAAGCTCAGCCTCGGATATGATGTGACGGAAGCCGTCGGAGCAAAGGAAAAAGACCTGACCGGGCATAACATCGCCCGTAAAGTAGTCGGGCTCGATGTAGTTGCTGGCGCCGATGCATTGCAGCAGCACGTTGCGCTGCGGGCTGTGCATCGCCTCCTCGTAGGTCATTCTGCCCATATCCATCTCGCGCTGGATAAAGGTCTGATCCTTTGTAAGCTGGTAAAGCCTGTCGGACACCATGTAGGCTCTGGAATCGCCTATATTAATAATGTAATATCTGCCGCCCGCAAACAGCATGGCAACAAGCGTGGTGCCCATGCTTACGCCGAACCTTTTGCCGTACTCGGCTATTCTGTCGTTGCCGGCAAGAGCTATCTTTTCCCACGAGCTGAATATTCTGTCTGTGGGATTTTGAAGGCTCAGGATCGACGGAAGCTCGGTTTCAAACCACTGACTGAAAGAATGTATAACAGCGGAACTGGCGACCTCGCCTTTAGCAAGGCCGCCCATTCCGTCACATACGACAGTCAGCAGTACATTACCGATATCAGTCTCCGCCTCCATTACAAGGGCGGAATCCTGATTGGTTTTTTTACGTATTCCTACATCGGTGTGAACCGCTGTTAAAAATTTCATAATCGTCCTCTGCGATGATTAACCTAAGAATTCAAACTCTTCGTCGGAAACCTTGATAACGTCGCCTCTGGAGAGGATAACCTCCTGATTGGGACTGAGCTTTGTGCCGTTTACATAGGTGCAGTTGGTGGAGCCCATGTCAGACACGTAAGCTCTGCCGGCTCTTACCTTGATCTTGGCGTGAACGCGGCTTACAGAGTTGTTGTCGCTTATGCAGTAATCTACTCTTCTTCTTTCCTTACCGATAAGGAACTCAGCCTTGTTGATGTTGATCTTCTCGTTGTTTCTCTTTCTGAGAAGGCCGAGGCTTGTTCCGCCGCCGCCTCCGCCGAGAACGGTTGTTTCACCTGCGCCGTCGTTGAGTACGCTGGTCTCGCCTGCGCCTTCGTTTGAAGGAACTGTGGGAGGAGCAACGGGAGGACGGTTGTAGCCGGGAGCTGCGGGGCCGCCGTAAGGAGTGGAGGGTCTCTGGGGAGGTACTGCGCCGGGACCGGGCATTACCGTGCCGCCGCCCTGGGGACCGCCTGTGGGAGGATTGTTCTTCTTCTTGCCGTTGAGCACGATGATGATAACAACAACAATGATGATAACAACCAGTACGGCAATAGCGATGATGATGATGAGCTTCATATCCATG
Organism: uncultured Ruminococcus sp.; assembly: GCA_902798365.1. Classification (GTDB taxonomy): domain Bacteria; phylum Bacillota; class Clostridia; order Oscillospirales; family Acutalibacteraceae; genus Ruminococcoides. The sequence goes on along the minus strand of CADBWP010000007.1, from coordinate 25,933 downwards.
CCGCCCGTTTCTTCAGCAGGAGTGGTTGTGGGAGCAACGGTGGTCTGGGGAGCTAAGGTTGTGGTCTCGGCTGCAACAGACTCGGAACCGCTTGACTCTGCAGCGGAGCTCTGAGCTGCGGAAGAGGTGGAACCGCCGCCGCTGGGATCGGATACAAGATCAAACTCATAGTTGAGGTCCTTAAGGGTAGCGATAACCTGATCGATGGCAACAGCCTGGAAGGTCTGGTTGTCAGCGGTGTAGTAACCCTTTGTGATACCGATTACATAACCCTTTTCGTCAACAAGGGGACCGCCGGAGTTGCCGGAGTTGATGTGCGCGTTGTGCATGATGTAGGTAACGCCGCTCTCAACAAGGATCTGCGAAACGGTGCTGTTGGTAACGTTTACGCGGTCGATGGTGTAGGTCTCGCTGTCCTGCAGCTTGGAAAGAGCATCCGGGAAGCCGAGGGTATATACAGACTCGGTAACGTTTACGGTAGAGCTGTTTCTGAGCTTAACGGTGGGACGGGCAACGGTCTCGTTGAGCTTGATGATAGCATAGTCTGCGTTTGCAAGCTTCTTAACGTCGGCAGATACGGGAACGCCGCCGTTTACAAGGATCTCGTAGCCCTTGATATTTTTCTCTTCAAGCTTGTGGTCTGCGCCGTAAACAAGCTTTGCAAGCTCGTCGAACTCGGCGTCAAAGGTAAAGATGTGCGCAGCCGAAAGAGCTGTGGTGGGGTTGATGAGGAAGCAGCTGCCGCTGGAAACCAGAGCGATGTCCTGGTTTGCGGGCTGATAAGTCATTCTTACCTGAAGAACGCTTTCTCTTACTGCCTTAACATCCTCGTTTACGGTGTCGGCCGAAGCCGGGATTGCCGCCGCAAATAAAATGCATGCCGACAGCAAAACTGCCATCATTACGCTGATAACTCTGCGACTGCGTCTTAGTGTTGAACTCATGTTCATTTCCTCCTGATAAAATATAGTTTATATTTGATGCGAAATGACTTCGCAATAAATACCGGAGTTGATTACATAAATAATATAACACCTTGATGCTTGGTTCGGACGTTTATCCGACGAACGGCACGTTTTTCCGACGAACAGCCGTATTCGCCCGAAAAAATGCACCAAAGCATAAAAATACACACTATATTATAAAATAGGCGGGCAAAATTGTCAATACGCCTACAGCAATTTGTTGAAAAAATCCATTGTTTTTTGTCGGAAAAACTGTACAGGATAATCAATTTTTATTCTGTAATTCTAATAAGTAATTATAAACGTTTTCCTGCCCGACGTCGTTGGGAGGTTGAGCGCAACCCATATTTGCCTACGCCAAAAAGCCTCCCCTGCGATAAGGGGATGTGTCAGCGATAGCTGGCTGACGGATGGATCGAAAGCTTTTCTGCTATTGGTCGAAATTTGGCGATTGCCAAGCGTTACCGACCCCTCATCCGCCTTACGGCGACAGCTTTTTCTGCGAAAACGGCAACCCTTTTGTCGCTGCGCGACATTTTCCCTATCAGGAAATGTCGTCAACTTAAGCACAGAACATATCTGTCCGCACCAAAAAGCCTCCCCTGCGATAAGGGGAGGTGTCAGCGATAGCTGACGGAGGGGTCGAAAGCTTTTCTGCTATTGGTCGAAATTTGGCGATTGCCAAGCGTTACCGCCCCCTCAGCCGCCTTACGGCGACAGCTTTTTCTGCGAAAACGGCAACCCTTTTGTCGCTACGCGACATTTTCCCTAATAGGGAAATCACCTAAGCGCAGGGGAGCCTGAAAGCTGAAAACGCGCCTCCGGATGTGACCGGAAGCGCGTTATTGTTCGGTAAATCAAACCTTTTCGCAAACAGCGTTGATGGAGTCGGGGATGTCCGACTCGTCTGCCGAAATGAGCAGAACAATGTCGGTGGAGGTGGTCTCCGAAAGATCCTGCAGCTTCTTTACGAAGGAGGGCAGTCCCGGGATAGCCTCGGGCGCGATCTTGAAGGTGGAGTCAACAAGAATGTCGGTAACGTCGTAGTTGCCTGCGCAAATGCCGCTGATAAAGCCGTAGAGCATGTCGTAACCGAAAATGTTGTACTGCTCGGTATCGATGAGCCTTGCCTTGTGGGTAACGTCATAGGTGAGCTTTGCGCCCTTTTCAATTACAACAACATTGCCCGAAGAAGCCGCGACCGCAGCGTTGGCGCGGGTAATGAGCTTTTTTGTTTTGCCTGTGCCTTTTTTACCGATAAGTAAAGTAACCATAGTAAAGTTCCTCCTGAATTTTGTACATTGAAGTCAGCCGAGTCTTGCCTCTAATGCAGCCTTCTGATCCTCGTAGCCGGGTTTGCCCAGCAGGGCGAACATGTTTTTCTTGTAGCTTTCAACGCCCGGCTGGTTAAAGGGATTAACGCCCAGCATATAGCCCGATACAGCGCAGGCCTTCTCAAAGAAATAGATAAGATAGCCAAGCTCTGTTTCGTTCATCTCGGGAACGTTGATAACGATGTTGGGAACGCCGCCGTCGTTGTGAGCCAGAACGGTGCCCTCGAACGCCTTGCGGTTGACAAAGCCCATGGTCTTGCCCGAAAGGAAGTTGAGCCCGTCAACGTTGGTGGGATCCGTGCCCAGCGTAACTTCTTTTTTGCATTTATCAATGAGGACAACAGTCTCGAACATCGTGCGTCTGCCGTCCTGAATATACTGTCCCAGAGAGTGAAGGTCGGTAGAGAAGATAACGCTTGCAGGGAAAATGCCCTTGTTGTCCTTGCCCTCGCTCTCGCCGTAAAGCTGCTTGAACCATTCCGCCATCATGGTGTAGGCGGGCTCGTAAGAGACCATTACCTCCATGGTTTTGCCCTTGCGGTAAAGAATGTTGCGCAGAGCGGCGTATTTGTAGCAGTCGTTTGTGAACAGATCGTCGTTGTCAAGCTCCTTCTGAGCCGTCTGAGCGCCCTGCATAAGAGCGTCGATGTCAGCACCGGAAACAGCTATGGGAAGCAGACCGACAGCTGTGAGCACCGAGAACCTGCCGCCCACGTCGTCGGGTACTACAAAGGTCTCGTAGCCCTCTTCGTCGGCAAGCGCCTTGAGGGTGCCGCGCGCCTTGTCGGTGGTGCAGAAGATCCTTTCGCGCGCGCCTTCCTTGCCGTACTTGTTTTCAAGCATCTCGCGGAATACGCGGAAGGCGATGGCGGGCTCGGTGGTGGTGCCCGATTTTGAGATCATGTTGACCGAAACGTCCTTGCCCTCGCAAAGCTCCATTACCTCTGCAAGCGCCGAGGAGCTGATGGAGTTGCCGGTAAAGAATATCTGCGGTGTGTCCTTGCAGGTAAGGTTGTAGTTTTGAGAGGTGAGAAACTCGATAGCCGCACGTGCGCCAAGATATGAGCCGCCGATGCCTATTACGATAAACACGTCGCTGTTCTTTTTGATTTTTTCGGCAGCGGCCTTTATGCGCGTAAACTCCTCCTTATCATAATCCGTAGGCAGGTTGAGCCATCCGATAAAATCGTTGCCCAGGCATGTGCCGTCGTGCAGAGCCTTGTGAGCTGCCTTTACCTCGGCAGCAACGCCCTGATATTCGTGCTCGCCTACGAAGCCCTGTAAATACTTGTCTGATAACTTTGTTGCCATATATAAACCTCCAAAGTGTTTTATACGGTACCATTATACAATAAGACAAGTTTTTTTGCAAGGCATTTTCGTGAATTTATCTTATTCTTTGACTTTGAAGGCTTATAATGCCAGCAAAGAATCAAAAACCCTTGCGAGCACCCTTCCGTAAGAAACACTCTCGCTGTCGTCCAGCGAAACTATGTCAAAGCTGCACGAGTCCTCCCCTATTTTGCACAGGACGGTTCCAACCGCGTCTCCCCTTTGCACGGGAGCCCCGATGCTTTCGGGCAGGTTTATCTCGTACTCGGCTTCGTCGGCGCTCGCCTTTCCCACAACGGCGGAGCCTGTTATTTCGCAGTATATTTCCACAGACGGCTCCATGCCGCCGCTGACCGCAAGCGAGGAGGGAAGGTCGTCGGGCGTTTTTAATTCTTTTACGGCATAATTAGCAAAGCCGTGATCGAGCAGCGCCGCGGCGTCGGCAAACCTTTGCTTTCCCGTGTCCGCCCCCAGCACAACACCTATCAGGGTCATTCCGTCGCGCGTGGCGGTGGCGCTTATGCAGCAGCCTGCGTCGTCGGTGGTGCCCGTTTTAAGCCCGGTTATGCCGTTGTAGGTTTTGAGCAGCTTGTTGGTGTTGACTATCTGCGTTTTGCCGCCGCGCAGGGTATCGAGCCAGATGGACGTATAGTCAAAAATCTTTTCGTGCTTTATCAGCTCGCGCGACATGACAGCGACGTCGTATGCGCTTGTAACGTGGCCGTCCTCGTCAAGCCCGTTGCAGTTTTTGAACACGGTGTCGTCCATACCCAGAGCCGCCGCCCTTTCGAACCGCAGCGTCGTTTGCCGAGGCGACGACCGTAGCCTTTATCATGTCGTCGGCGGTCATGCTCTCGCCCGGCTCGAGCCAGATGTCGCTGCCGCCCATGGACGCGGCGTGCTCCGACGCAGTTATCGTTTCGTCAAGGCTGAGCCTGCCGCTGTCGAGCGCCTCAAAAACAAGCAGAAGCGTCATAACCTTGGTGACGGACGCACAGGCGCGCTGCTCGTGCGCATTTTTCTCGTAAAGAATTTTGCCCGTTCCCGCCTCCATAAGCACACCCGACGGCGCCGATATGAGCCCTTCGTCGTCGGCAAAGGTCTGAAAAGACGCGGCAAAAGCGACAGCCGCCGCAATAAGTATTGAAAATAGTTTTTTAAACATAAAAACACCTCGCCCAAAAATATGAACGGGGTGCGGGATTTATGATTTTTCAGGTCGGGAAGACGGGTTTTCTCGGGATGACAGCTTATTAAGGCAACACCGCACAAATCAAGGCGCACGGCTTGCTTGATTATTATTCCGTCAGCTTGCCCAAAAAATCTCGGCAAGGCGTCAGCCTTACGGCAAGGCGTCAGCCTTACCTCGATTTATTTGTTCAACCTGACGAAAAATCTTGCTGCGCAATCCGTACACCTGAATTATGCGGTATTGCCTTAAAAATCGGTCGGGAACAGAAGCTCTCGCCTAAGCAAAGCCTTCTTCCCGACCGAAACTCTCAACTTTCAACTCTCAACTTTCAACTAACCATTCACCGTTAACCGTCAATAAGGCATACCGCGTGGGCGGATATTCCTTCGAGCCTGCCGGTAAAGCCCAGACCTTCCTCGGTGGTCGCCTTGACGCTGACCTGCGACGGGTCTATGCCGCAGTTGTCCGCCACGGTTTGGCGCATTTGAGGGATGTACTCCTTGAGCTTCGGCTTTTGAGCGATGACGGTGGAATCTATGTTGACGATCTTATAACCGTTCTCCGCGAGTATCTCACACACGCGGCGCAAAAGCGCCATGCTGTCGGCGCCGCGGTAGCGCTCGTCGGTGTCGGGAAAATGCTGCCCGATGTCACCCAGAGCGGCAGCGCCCAGCAGCGCGTCCATTATCGCGTGAGCAAGCACATCGGCGTCGGAGTGACCCAAAAGCCCATACTCATACGGTACCTGAACGCCGCCGAGCATCAGCCTTCTGTTTGGGGCAAAGCGGTGTACGTCGTAGCCGTGACCTATCCTCATGCCTGCTGTCCTCTTTGCCTGAGAATACTCTCGGCGATGACTATGTCAATGGGGGTGGTCAGCTTTATGTTCTCGCGGCTGCCGTCGATGACGCTCACCTCGCCGCCCATATTCTCGATAAGGGCGCAGTCGTCGGTGAAGCCGTCGAGCTTTTCGCCCGCGTTTTCAAGGGCAAAGGTGTAAAACTCGCGCTCAAAAACCTGCGGAGTCTGCATTGCGCGCAAGGATTCGCGCGACGGAGTGCTTTGGATAACGCCGTTTTCGTCAACTACCTTGACAGTATCGGTGACGGGCGTGCCGAGAGCCGCCGCTCCCGTTTCAAACGCCGCCTCGCACACGCAGGCGATCTCGTCGGGTGTAACGAGAGGACGCGCGCCGTCGTGGATGGCAAGATACTGCGCGCCCTTTGCCGCCGCAACGCCGTTTTTGACGCTTTGGGCGCGGCTGTCGCCGCCCTCGGTGACGGCGATCACCTTGTTGAAGCCGTTTCCGCGGCACAGCGCAGAGATGCGCTCGGTGTCCTGTGCGCGGCAGACGACCACGATGTCGCTGATTACGGGACACTCCTGAAACGCCGCGATGGTGTATGCTATGGCGGGACTGCCGAGAAGTGGTATGAACTGTTTACTGTCCGCGGCTCCCATTCGCGTTGAGCCTCCGGCAGCTACGATTATCGCTGTAACATTAGCTGACATGTCCGTCACTCCGTTTCTGTTTATTCTTTAAAGGATCATATTTTGTCAAGCGCCTGCTGCAGATCCGCGATAAGGTCGTCGGCGTTTTCAAGTCCGACGGAAAGGCGGATAAGGTCGGGAGCTATGCCCGCGTCGAGCAGCTGCTCCTCTGTGAGCTGGCGGTGGGTGTGGCTTGCAGGATGAAGCAGGCAGGTGCGCGCGTCGGCAACATGGGTGGCGATTATGGCAAGCTTAAGGCTGTCCATAAAGGCGATAGCCTTGTCTCTGCCGCCCTTTACGGCAAACGCGATAACGCCGCAGGAGCCGTTGGGCAGATACTTCTGCGCAAGCTCGTAGTTGTCGTCGCCCTCAAGGTTGGGGTAGTTTATCCACGCCACCTTGTCGCTCGCCTTGAGGAACCGGGCTATCTTAAGGGCGTTCTCGCAATGGCGCTGCATTCTTACATGAAGGCTTTCAAGTCCGTTGCTCAGATAAAAAGCGTTCTGAGGCGACTGTATAGAGCCAAGGTCGCGCATGAGCTGCGAGGTAGCCTTGGTTATGTAGCCCAGCTTGCCGAACTTTTCGGCATAGACAAGGCCGTGATAGCTCTCGTCGGGGGTGGTCAGTCCGGGGAACTTGTCCGCGTGAGCCATCCAGTCAAAGTTGCCGCTGTCTATGATTGCGCCGCCGACGCTTACCGCGTGACCGTCCATGTACTTGGTGGTGGAGTGGGTAACGATGTCCGCGCCGAACTCGATGGGACGGCAGTTGACGGGAGTTGCAAAGGTGTTATCCACAATGAGCGGAACCCCGTGAGAGTGCGCCAGACGGGCGAATTTTTCTATGTCGAGCACCGAAACGGTGGGATTTGTAATGGTCTCGCCGAACACAGCGCGGGTGTTGGGTCTGAAGAGCTTTGCAAGCTCCTCCTCGGGAAGGGTCTGATCTACAAAGGTGACGTCTATGCCCATCTTCTTCATGGTGACGCCGAGAAGGTTGTAGGTGCCGCCGTAGATCGCCGAGGAAGCTATGATGTGGCTGCCGTTCTCGCAGATGTTGAACAGCGCAAAAAAGTTTGCAGCCTGACCGCTTGAGGTGAGCATTGCAGCGACGCCGCCCTCCATGGCAGCTAACTTTGAAGCCACAAGGTCGTTTGTGGGGTTTTGGAGTCTGGTGTAAAAATAGCCGCTGGCTTCAAGGTCAAACAGCTTGCCCATATCGTCTGAGGAAGCGTACTTCCATGTGGTGCTCTGATAGATGGGCACCTGTCTGGGCTCGCCGTTGCCTGGCTCATATCCTCCGTGAAGGCATTTGGTTTCGATGTTCATGGTTCATTACTCCTTCTGTGCTTATATCAAATTAATTAAAAAGGCTTTTTATCCAGCCGGTGACCGCGTCGGTTCCGAAGATGACCAGCGCCACTATCACAACGAACAGCAGGGCGGAAAGCACCCTTATCACGGTGCGCTTGCGAGGCGACATTTCCTCCTCCTGCTCAACGGGCTGTTCTCCGTCTGCAGGCTCCTGTATTATTTCTTCCTCGCCCGTTTTTACGGCGCCTATGCCCACGCAAAGGTCGTAAGCCTTGTCGTATGCCTCGCCGGGCACGTAAATGTCCTGAACGGACATATCAACGCCCGTGACCGCCTTTGCGGAAAAATTGCGCTTCTGCGGCTTTGAGGTGCACGGGATCCCGTTGTCGCCGAGGGCTGTCATAATGCGTTCAAGCTCAAAGCCCGACGCCGACACCAAAAACTTGGGTGTGCCGTTTTCTTCCATGGTCTTCATCCTTTTCATCATATTACCATGATTGTAGCACAAAAAAGCGCTAAGGGCAAGAGGCTTGTTGAAATTATTCACGTGAATATTATTCCGACATTTTTTGTAGTGTATTTCTTCAAAGCTGTCATCCCGAAAACACTTTCTCCGCACTTAAAACCCTGCCACCCAAGCAAAAAGCCTCCCCTTATGAAAGCACAAAAAGAGGAGGCAAATAATTGTCGCTTATCAAATGAATATCGGCTGCACCTGACGGCATTGAAGCGCCGCTGCGGCGCAGTCGGGGATCCTTGAAAAATCCGCCACAAGCGAGTTGGGCTTGCGCTGCGGGTCGTCCTGCCCCAGCGGAACAAAATAGATGTGCTTTGTGTTGAGAAGCCTGCCGATGTTCTGCGCAGAGGCTCCCAGGGCGTCGTTTGTTGCGGCGCACAGCAGCACGGGCTTTTGAACCCTGAGGTGGGACTTTGCCGCCATTGTTACGGCGGTGTCGGTCACGCCGAGCGAAAGCTTTGCCAGGGTGTTGCCCGTGCACGGCGCAATTATAAGCAGGTCGCACATATCCTTGGGGCCTATCGGCTCGGTCTGCACCGCCGTGTGAAGCACCTGCCTGCCGGATATGCTCTCTGCCCTGCCGATCATCTCCTTTGCCGTGCCGAAGCGCGTGTCTGTATTATAGGCGTTTTGGCTCATTATGGGAATGATCTCATAGCCCAGCTCAACCAGCGCGCGCATTTGTTCAAATGCTTTTGAAAAGGTGCAAAAGGAACCGCATAAAGCAAATCCGATGGTTGCCTTTGTCACCGTTCTACCTCCTCGATAATGGAAAATACTGTTTTTTTAATGATTTCTCCCGCGGTTTTCGGAGCGCATCTTCCGGGCAGCGACAGGGCGCGGCGAGCGTCTCTGCCCAGCCGTGCGGCGCTCTCAAAATCCACCCCTCCCGGCAGGGAGGCAAGGTCTATAATCAGGGCGTCGGGGTCGGCGCTTTTCAGCAGCTTATCGTCAAATATCAGCTTTGGCACGGTGTTGAATATGATGTCAAACCCGAGCGCGGAATCAAGCTTTGAAAAACGGCGCGGCACATAGCCCAGAGCCTCTGCATATGCGAGGTCGGACGGCTTGCGCGCACACACAGTAACACAGCTGCCCAGGCTTTTGAGCATTCGGGCAAGAAGCTTTCCTATCCTGCCGAAGCCAGTAACAAGCGTTCTGCTGCCGCTTATCGTGCCCTCATAGCTCTCCATTGCAAGCTGCACCGCGCCCTCGGCGGTTGGAACCGCGTTGAGCACGGCAAAGTCGTCGCGCGCCGCATAGTCATACACCCGCGCGTTTTTAAGCCTTGGGTAAGCGCGGAGCAGCTTGTCGCTCATTGCGGCAAAAACAGGCTTTTCGCACATGATATCGAGCTCGTCGTCCGAGAAGAACAGCTTGTCGGGCGAAAACGGCGCGTTAAGGCTTTTGTCCGCGCGAACGCAGGGCAGCGGCAAAATAACGGCGTCGCTGAGGCTGAGCGCGGTAAGCATACCGCAGCAGGTCTTTAATCCGCTGCTGCCGAGGCTGTCAAAGCCGCACAGCGCGGTGTTGTATCCGTCGCGCACAAGGGACTGCGCCAGAAAAAGCTGCCGCTTGTCGCCGCCTATTATTCCGAAGGTTTTTATTTTGCTGTTCATTTTTTAACACCCGCATTGCTATAGACTATACTGCATTTTATGAGGCGGGATGTTTTTTGTTACAGACGCAAAGCAGGCCGCTTGTCAGCGGCCTGCTTTGCGATTGTGTGTTTTATGAAAATGATTGCTCCATTCGCAATGCATTTTTCCCTTGTAGGTAAGCGAAACGCCTGCGGTGCGTAAAAACCGCATTACAATCCGCTTATTTAACTATATTATACATTTATATCAGCATTATTTCAAGCGCTAAATGGTCGTTTTGTCTTATCTTTACATGCGATATGACGTTTTGCACAATAATACAAGGCAAACTTTGTGCAACATTTTTTCGATTATTTCGGGAATACGGCTATTTCAATTTGTATCGTTTTTGCACAATCAGCAATTTTTACAAAAATTTATTTTTATGTTTCACTTTTATTATGATGAATATTTATTATCGGATAATGCAGTATTGCTATAATTATCGACCCTGCCGCATTTTGCCCGATAAAGCGGCGCTTTATGCCGTGACGGCGCTGTAAATTGTCAAAATAGTCGTTCAAAGTCCTGACAATGACACAGTAATTGTAATTTGTTATCCATTTTCAAACTGTTGTTTGCTTTTTGCTGACAATTGCGCTATAATTAAATTAAGCGTTATCGAACGCTTGTTTGGAGAGCCCCGCTCCTATTTAAACGAATATACAACCCACGCATTTACGAAAGGACGAACCCGCACAATGAACTATTACGAATGGTCAAACGAATATACACAAACGGCAGAGCAGCTAAGCGAGGTTATCGAACGACTTAACAAAAGGCGAAAAACCGCCTGCGCATCGGACAGCCGCGAGCTTGGCGAACGGCTTGCAATGTACCGCAGCCTGCGCAGAGAGTGCCTGAACACGGCGGCGCACCTTATGGAAAGACACAGAGGCGCAGCCTGATGAGTGCAAAGCTTATTTATATAACCGACGAAAACCGCGACATGGTTTCCTTTTACGCCCGAAAAAAAGGCCGCAAAAACGACCCGGAGCACGCGAGGATGAAAAGGATACTGTTGGCGGCAATAAAAAAGGAGCTTACGCCCATGCAGCGGTTTTGCATTACCGAGCATTGTCTTAACGGAAAAAAGCAAAAAGAAATAGCCGAACAGCTCGGACTGAACTGCTCGACCGTATCGAGGCATATAGCCGCCGGCAAGCGCAAGCTGCGCGGCATAGCGGATTGTTATGAAAATTAGCCCCCGGCAAGCTGCCTGAGCTGATTTGCGTTTTCGTTGCTGAGGGCGTCGCCTATGGAGATCTTGCGGATAATGTTTTTCACGGTCAGGTCGAGACCTGTTCCCTCGCTGTAGTCGGCAGGATAAATAAAATCCACCCTGTCCTTCGACAGCAGATCTTCAACCTTTGCGTCGCGCTTTTGATAGACCGCCACGGAATAGCCGCCGTATGCCTTCATCATCTTCATGCAGGGCACGTCGGAAAGACCGTCGCCTATGTATATCATGTTGGTAAAGGGCACGCGCTTGCTGTCCTCGGGCATGGAGCGGTTGAGGTCGAGGTCGTTGGCTACGTCGAGCACGCCCTTGTTTATGCGATATACAAACTGAGTTTTGTTTGTGTAGTTGACGTCGGTTTTAGGCCACACCGCGCCTCCGTTTTCGTCATACAGAAACTCGCAGGCGAAAATGCTTTTGAAGCAGCGGCTTATTGAGGTGCCCTCTATTATCTCCTTCATTCCCGAAGAAATGACATAGTGCTCCACCCTTACGCCGTTTTCGAGCCCGAAGCGGGTTATGCGGTCAAACCAGTCCTCGACGCCCCTGAACAGCTCGACGGTCTTGCCCATCTCAACAAGGGTATTGCGGCGCAGGGGGATGTTTTTGTCGCGCGAGATCTTAACCATTGAGTACATATAGGCGAGAACGCCGTCCATGTGCTCGCGCAGCCACAGCTCGTTGGTCGCCTGCCAAAACTCAGCCTCGGTCATTCCCAGGCTGGGTATGAAGCTGTAGTCCTGCATATCCTTGGTGCAAAGCGTGCGGTCAAAGTCGTACATGATCGCCGCGATAGGTAAGCTGCTCATGGTAGCCCCCTTACTGATAGTTTTTTATTTCGACCGAGGTCACGGCGACCGTATCGAACGGCAGCCCCTTGCTGTCGGTTTTAAGGGCGGCTATGGCGTCAACGGTTTCCATGCCGCTGATGACCTGCGCAAACACCGTTCGGCCGCTGTCGGCGGCGTTGAACGCTCCGTCGTAGCAGGGGTTTCCCCCGACCTTGTCGTACAGAGCCTTGACGTCCTGCGGCACCGCGTCGGTGTTGAGGAACCTGTAGCCGTTTTCCTCCACAAAATGTGTGAGCAGACCGGAGTCCTTGTAGTCGTCAAGCTGTGAAAGCGTGTCGCTCCACATGCTCTCAAGGCTGTTCCAGCCCCCGTCATCCGCAAAGGTGTCGGGGGTTTTTACGTTGATGAAAAAGCTGCTTCCGTTTGAGTCCTTGGCGCCCGAGCCCATTGAAACGGCTCCGCGCAGGTTGAGCAGAGTATCGCAGAACTCGTCCTCAAAGTCGCTTCCGTAGGAGCTCAACCCGTTGGGGGTGTCGGCTCCGCCGCAGTAACCGCCCTGGATACCCACGTCGGCGGCTACATAGTGAAAGGTGGTATTGTTGTACTTTCCGTCCCGCGCGAGATTGATGAAGTTGGTGACGGTTTTGGGCGCGAGGTCGGGAAAGAACCTTACGGTAAAATCGCCCTTTGTTGTGTGGATGACGGCAATGGTGTCGCCCGGATCGGGAGCCTCAAGCTGAAAGCCCGCCTTGTGCGAGGCGTCATGAAGCACCTCGGGATAAATGTTGAGCGAGGACGGGTCGATTCCCACGCGCCTGAGCGCCTCGGGAGCCTGAGCGCTGTCGGCGGTAGCCGTGCCGTTTTGCCCGCCGTCCGGTGTCTGCGTGTCCGAGCAGCCTGCGGTGACAAGCGCCGAAAACAGCGCCGCGGCCGCGCAAAAAACTGCCGCCAAAGCCTTGCGGTTAAATTTCATAAATATTTTCCTTTCGGATTGATTTATAAAACACACGGCTGTATTATAACATATTCTGTGCAAAATTGCAAGTTTTGACCTTTCCGCATAATTATTTAACCTGTTTCATATGCTTTGATGAAAGACACACGACAACGGAGGTAAGAAAATGTCAGAATATTTGCCGGAGGGAAAGCTGATACACACCAAAGAAAATCAACGCATTTTAAGCTCGCCGAGGCTGCTGGGCGAGGCAATGCGCGACGGCACGGTTTTGGAGGCGCGCGCCAGCCTGTGCGACTCGTCGCACAACCTTTGCGTGGAGCTTGGGTGCATGAAGGGGATAATCCCGCGCGAGGAGGGCGCTTTGGGAATACGCGAGGGCAGCGTGCGCGACATTGCCGTTATTTCGCGCGTCAACCGCCCCGTCTGCTTTACCGTAAGCGAGATAATAACCGGCGGCGACGGCAGGCAAAGAGCCATACTCTCACGCGCCGACGCCCAAAGGCGCTGCACGGAGGAATATATCTCGGGCTTAAGGTGCGGCGACGTGGTTGACGCCTGCATAACCCACCTTGAAAACTTCGGCGCCTTTGCCGACATAGGCTGCGGTATAGCCGCCCTTATGCCCATAGACTCTATCTCGGTGTCGCGCATTGAGCATCCGCGCGAGCGGTTCTCGGTCGGCATGGAAATAAAAGCGGTCATCAAATCAATGGAAAACGGCAGGATAAGCCTAAGCCACAAGGAGCTGCTGGGTACCTGGGAGGAAAACGCCGCCATGTTTTCGGCAGGCGAGACCGTGGCAGGCATAGTGCGCAGCGTTGAGCCCTACGGCGCGTTTGTAGAGCTCTCCCCCAACCTTGCCGGACTTGCCGAGGCGCGCGAAGGAGTTAAGGCGGGGCAGCAGGCAAGCGTATATATAAAAAGTATAATCCCCGAAAAGATGAAGATAAAGCTGATTATAATAGACACCTTTGATTACCGTTACCACCCCGAGCAGCCCGAGTATTTTTGCACGGAAAAGCACATAGACAGCTTTTTGTATTCGCCCGAGGGCTGCAAAAAGGTTGTTGAGAGCCGCTTTGGCTGAGAGCTGTCCCGTTTTTGGGACAATGCGCGATTGACACAAAAAAATCCTTATGCTATCATATAGACAGCACAAGGAGTGATACCATGGAAACAGCTATTCTGATGATTTGCGCGGCGGCGCTGCTGGCAAGCGTCGTCACGCTGATTATTGTTCTAAAATCGAATAATAAAGACGATACGGAGGCGCTTGTGTCGTCGGCGCGGCAGGAGCTTGCGGCACAGCAGAGCACCCTGCGGCAGGAGCTTGCGGCTCAGACCCAAAGCTCGGTAAAAAACATGGGCGACATGCTGCTTGACAACCAGCGCACCTTCTCTCAGGGAATGCTTGAACGCATGTCGGCGCTTGAGGAAGAGATGAAGACCTTCTCGCTGCAAAACGAGCAGAAGCTTGAAAACATACGCGAGACGATGAACACCCAGCTCGACAAAAACCGCACCGTGACCGAAAAGCACCTGACCCAAAACCGCGAGACGGTCGAGCGACGTCTGGCTCGGCTTCAGGACGACAACAACCGCCAGCTTGAGGAAATGCGCAAGACGGTGGATGAAAAGCTGCAAAAGACGCTTGAGGAAAAGATGAACCAGAGCTTTTCGCTTGTAAATGAAAGGCTTGAGCAGGTTTATAAGGGCTTGGGCGAAATGCAAAACCTTGCGGTGGGCGTGGGCGACCTTAAAAAGGTGCTGTCAAACGTTAAGACGCGCGGTATTCTGGGCGAGATTCAGCTTGGCGGAATACTGTCCGAGATTTTGTCGCCCGAGCAGTACGCCGAAAACATCGCCACCAAAAAGGGCAGCAAAAACGTGGTTGAGTTTGCCATTAAGCTTCCCGCCGAGGACGACGGGTTCATCTGGCTGCCCATAGACTCCAAATTCCCGGGCGACACCTATGCCGCCCTGCGCGACGCAATAGAGGCAGGCGACCGCACGCAGATAGACCTTGCCGCCAAGGCTCTGACCGCCACGATAAAAAGCGAGGCGAAGGATATACGCGACAAGTACATCGATCCGCCCAACACCACCGAATTTGCGATAATGTTTTTGCCCTTTGAGGGCTTGTACAGCGAGGTTGTCAGCCGCGGCATGGTAGAGACGCTGCAGCGCGACTACAAGGTGAACATAGCGGGTCCCAGCACGATGGCGGCTCTGCTGAACTCCCTGCAAATGGGCTTTAAGACCCTGGCGGTGCAAAAGCGCAGCGCCGAGGTGTGGGACGTCTTAGGCGGAGTGAAGCAGGAGTTTGACAAGTTCAACGACGTGCTTCTGCTGACCCAGCAAAGGCTTGACCAGGCGAACAAGGAGCTTGACAAGCTTGTGGGCGTGCGCACAAGACAGATTCAGCGCAAGCTGAAAAACGTGCAGTCGCCCGTCGCCCAACTGCCCGAATTCACCGACGACGATATGTTATAAGCGCCGGTGGGCGCTTTCTCCGCCTTTGGAAAACCGGCAATTAAACTATAGGTTTCTGCAACGGCGGATCAGACCAACCACTAACCGTTATGGTTTTAATTGTAATGAAACCTTTGTATTAATCAATTAAAATATACGAAATACGAAACGATGCAAAAACCGGAAAGAAGGCTCCGCGCGGAGCTTCCTTTCCGGTTCTGTTTTTTTTGAGCGCCCTTACAGCAGCTTTTTAAGGTATTCACCCGTAAAGGAGCCCTCGGTTGCCGCGACCTCCTCCGGGGTTCCCTGCGCTATCACCGAGCCGCCCATGTCGCCGCCCTCGGGGCCGAGGTCGATTATGTGGTCGGCGGTTTTTATAAGGTCGAGGTTGTGCTCTATCACAACCACCGTGTTGCCTGCGTCAACCAGCTTGCTGAGCACCTCTATCAGCTTGTGAACATCGGCGATGTGCAGACCCGTGGTGGGCTCGTCAAGAATATAAATGGTCTTGCCGGTACCTCGCTTGGCAAGCTCTGTGGCAAGCTTTACGCGCTGCGCCTCACCGCCCGACAGGGTGGTGGCAGGCTGACCGAGCTTGATGTAGCCCAGACCCACGTCGCAGAGCGTTTGGAGCCTGCGCTGTATCTTGGGAATGTTTGAAAACAGCTCCATTGCCTCTTCAACGCTCATCTCGAGCACGTCGTTTATTGACTTGCCCTTGTACTTTACCTGAAGCGTTTCGCGGTTGTAGCGCTTGCCCTTGCACACCTCGCAGGGTACATAAACATCCGACAAAAAATGCATTTCTATCTTAATTATGCCGTCGCCCTGGCACGCCTCGCACCTTCCGCCCTTTACGTTGAAGGAAAACCTGCTCTGGCTGTAGCCGCGCATTTTTGCGTCCTGAGTTGAGGCAAACAGCGCGCGTATGTCGTTGAAAACGCCCGTGTAGGTAGCCGGGTTTGAGCGCGGGGTTCTGCCGATGGGGCTTTGGTTTATCTCGATCACCTTGTCGAGGTTTTCCATGCCGCTTATCCCGCGGCACTTGCCCGGCACGGTCTTTGCGCGGTTGAGCTCGCGGGCAAGGGTTTTGTACAGTATCTCGTTGATAAGCGAGCTTTTGCCCGAGCCCGACACGCCCGTAACGCAAACGAATTTGCCGAGCGGAATCGTTACGTTGATATTTTTGAGGTTGTTTTCGGCGGCTCCGGTTATCTTTAAAAAACTGCCGTTGCCCTTTCGTCTTTGCTCGGGAACGGGAATCTGCCGCTTTCCGCTCAGATACTGACCCGTAACGGAGCCTTCGCACGCCTTGATAGTGTCGACATCACCCGTGCAGACTATCTCTCCGCCGTGAATACCCGCGCCCGGACCCACGTCAACAATGCAGTCGGCGGCGTACATGGTCTCTTCGTCATGCTCCACCACTATGACCGTGTTGCCCAGATCGCGCAGGCGCTTTAGCGTGCCCAGCAGCTTTTCGTTGTCGCGCTGGTGCAGGCCTATGCTCGGCTCGTCAAGGATATACAGCACACCCATAAGCGAGCTGCCTATCTGCGTGGCAAGGCGTATGCGCTGGCTTTCGCCGCCGCTGAGGGTGCCTGCCGCACGCGACAGCGTGAGATACCCAAGACCGACGCTCTTCAAAAAGTTGAGCCGCTCCTTTATCTCTTTTATTACCTCTTTGCCTATTATTGCTTCCTTTTCGCTCAGGCTGAGGTTCTTCACAAACTCAAGCGCATCGACGACCGACAGTCCGCAAAGCTCTGCAATGTTCATGCCGCCTACGGTCACGGCGAGGCTCTCCTTGCTGAGCCTGTCGCCCTTGCAGGCGTCGCAGGGTATCTCTGCCATATAGCTGCGTATCTCGTCGCGTATCCAGTTGCTTGAGGTCTCGTTGTAGCGGCGGTTGAGGTTGGTTATAATGCCCTCGAACGGCTGCTCATAGGTGCCGCTGCCATACACGCTTTTGCGCGTTATGCTCAGCCTTTCGCCGCCCGTGCCGTAGAGTATTTTATCTATCGTCTCGTCCGACAGCTTTTCTATGGGGTCGTCAAGCGAAAAATTGTACCTCTTTGCCAGCGCCTCCATATACATGGCGGCAATGCTGCTGCCCTCCATTGCCCAGCCGCTGCCCTTTATGGCTCCGTCGCGTATGCTTTTGGTGCGGTCGGGGATTATCTTGTTCTCGTCTATTTTGAGGAACACACCCAAGCCCGTGCACTTGGGGCACGCGCCGTAGGGATTGTTGAAGGAGAACATGCGCGGCGAAAGGTCGTCTATGCTGACGCCGTGGTCGGGGCAGGCGTATTTTTGCGAAAACACAACGTCCTCGCCCGTTGAGGCGAGGTTGACCATGATAAGGCCGCCGCCCAGCTTTGAGGCGGTTTCGATGCTGTCGGAAAGGCGCGAAACGATGTCGGGACGCACAACGAGCCTATCGACGACCACCTCTATGTTATGCTTTTTATTTTTCTCTATCGGAATTTTCTCGCTCAAATCATAAATGATGCCGTCAACGCGCACGCGAACAAAGCCCGACTTGCGCGCGCTGTCAAGCACCTTTGCGTGCTCGCCCTTGCGCCCGCGTACAACCGGAGCGAGGATCTGTATTTTGCTGCACTCGTCATAGCTGAGAATCTTGTCGGCTATATTGTCAACGGTCTGACGGCGTATCTCTTTGCCGCACACGGGACAATGCGGAACGCCGATCCTGGCGTAGAGCAGGCGCAGATAGTCGTATATCTCGGTCACCGTGCCCACGGTGGAGCGCGGGTTTTTTGAGGTGGTTTTCTGATCTATGGAGATTGCGGGAGAAAGCCCCTCTATGCTCTCGACGGCGGGCTTGTCCATCTGCCCCAAGAACATTCGCGCATACGACGAAAGGCTCTCTACATAGCGGCGCTGACCCTCGGCATAAATCGTGTCGAAGGCGAGCGAGCTTTTGCCCGAGCCCGACAGCCCCGTTATTACCGTAAGCGTGTTGCGCGGTATTTCAACGTCAACGTTTTTCAGGTTGTGCTCCCTTGCGCCCCTGACGATGATTTTATCGTTAGCCATAATTATCCCTGCCCTGTTTTTGATTCTGTTGTTTATTGCATTTGCCCGGCGAGCCTTACCGCGTCGGCATATTCCTCCGCGCGGTCAAGCGAAAAGCCGCCGTGATACATACCCGGCAGCTCACGGCAGGAGCTGTGCGGTATCATATCGTTAATTATGCGCGCCGATTTGATTATACCGCGCGTTTCCTTTTCTCCGTAAAAAATATGAACCCTTGCCATGCAGTTTTTTATTTCTTTGCCGGGCGTGTATGAGGTGCTCGCGCGAAGAAAAGAGATCATGTCCTCTTTTGCTATGGCGCGTGTATCGCGGTAATAATCCTCAAAAAAACTGCCGTCCATTTTTAAGGCTCCGAATTGCAGCCTTGCAAACCATTTGTGCCCGATAAGCGGATAAGAGCAGCTTACGGCAGGACGTACAAGCGCACGAGCAACACCGCCCGACGGTATGACCGACGCGCTCTCAACAAAGGCATGCTCGCATATATCGCCCCTTTGAGAGAGCATTTCGAGCAGCACCTGAGCGCCGAGAGAGAGTCCGCCGATCAGATAAACCCTGCCGCCCAAATTGCTGTTGACAAACGAAATGATTTCGGCGGCATTGTCCGCTATCGAAGAAAAATGTCTGTCGCTTCCTGCGTGACCGTCCAGCACGGGCAGTATCACACGGTGATCCCCTTGCAGCAATTCGGCTTCTCTGCGAAAATTCCACCACGACAATCCGCCGCCGTGAAGCAGAACAACGGTCTTGGAATTTTCTTTTCCGTATTCCTTATACTTCATATGATGTATCCGTCCCGGTTGGAGATACTCTTACCTTCCGAGGTTTGCTTCCTTGCTTCCGCCGTGTCCGCGGTGATCATAAACGATGCATCTCGCACAATCTTGAAGCGATTCGAGCGGCTTTTCAAAATATCGTGAGAGCTTGTCCAGCCGTGCATCATTATCAGCGTATCGGCTCCATGACCCTTGTCCTCATAATATAACCTTTGTCCGTCCTTTAGTGTGAAATAACTCATATTGAAACCTCTGTAAAAAGCTATTCTGTATTCCGAAGCCCATTGTTTGCTTCTATTATACAACTCTTTCGGTCTGTTTACAAGACATGATTTAAGATGATAATTTCTCACTAAACATGTTGACTTTTTGCAATACATGTAGTAAAACATACTAAATATAGAATTACTCAAATAAAATTGGCGATATAGTCGGCTATCGCAGCCGATTTGCAACGAAAAAAACTCGTCTCCCTTGTTTGGCGTTGTTGTGCGTATTGCCTAAGCGTTATTATCCCGTGCTTTACGGTGACGGCAAAGGGTGAAAAATGTGTCTAAGATAAGCTTGATATTGGCAGCAATGCTTGCAGCCCTGATTTTATGCCTGTCTGCGTGCGGAGAAGGCGACGACGGCGATTCGGCGTCAACACAAGCCGCCGCAAAGCAGACATCATCTCAAACGCAGGAGCCATCATCCGCTGCAAAGTCCTCTGCTTCAAGCCAAGGCGGCAAAAGCGACGGGAGCGGCACGAACACCGAAAACAAAGGCAACGGCAACAGCAGCAACAACAACGGCGATTCAAAAGGCAGCTCCGCAGCAAACGGCGGCTCTGCCGCGCAAAAGAGCGGCGGAAGCGCCGGGCAGGATTTCTTCGGCGATGAAGGCAGCTCGGGGGCAGACGGCAACAATGCTCCCGCAGCGAACAGCAGCAGCAGCTCTGCCCCGCAGGAAAACGCAAAGCCGCAAGGCGGCAGCCAAACAAGCAAAGGCGACGACCGTCAAGGCGACGCGTCGGGCGCCGAGCAGCCGACCGCAGCATCACCCCGTTCCCCCGGGGACACAGACAACGCCGAGGTGAACATCCATGACCTTTAAACCGTGCAGAATATCGTCGGCGCTGAGCGGCGCAGCAGTTGTGATGCTCGCGTGTGCCGTAACAGCAGCGGCAGGGGTCGTGCTCTCGGTCAATGCGGCAGAAGCGGTGATACCCGGAGACGCCGACTGCAGCGGAGAGGTCACGGTCGATGATGTAAGCTGTATTCAAATGGTTCTTGCCGAGCGGCAGGATATAGGCAGCTTTTCCGAAGCCGCCGCAGACGTTAACTGCAACGGCAAAACAGATATAAAAGACGCCACCGAGATTCAGCGGTGGCTGGCAGGCATGGAAACGAGCTATCCGATAGGCTCGCAGCCTGCCGCACAAACATCCGAGCAGCCCTCACAGCGCGCCACCGACGCGGAAGGCTGGGGGCTTGATATTATCAAACCTTGAGGCAATAGCCCGCTGATTTGCAGGAGGATGCCAAATGAAACCCGAGTATGAACGCACAGATTTGATTATAACCGAGTTTGACGCCGAAGACGTGATATCCACATCCGGGATCGTTACCCCTGAGCCCCAAAGGCGCGAGATTGAAAACTCTTACCGTTCATTCAACAGCTTTGGCGCGCCCGGACCCTGGTTCTGATTTTGTTAAACGACAGGCGGAACGATCCCGGATAGTGTGCCTGCATACGCTGAAAACTCAGCGGCGCTTGTGATAAACGCAAACGCCGCTTTATGTTTTGGGAGGAATATATGGAAAAAAAGCTGACGCTGAAATGGCTGATAATAAAGCTGGCGGGCGTATTGTTCGCCGCGTATTCGGCATACAATGTGTTCATAATGATCAGAGACGGCAAGCGCGGCCTGCCTGCGGAGGCGATTGTGATAAGCGCGTTTGTTGCGCTGCTGTTCGGTGTTCTCGCCGTTTTTGCGTGGACGTCCGGAGCAAAAAACATCCGCTTTATCATGGTGCGCAAGGCGATGTTTATCATCTCGGTACTCGCTGTGATCGCGCTTAAGCTGCGCATGGCGGCAAGCTATATATCGTACATCGACCTTTCGCAGCCTCAAACGGTTTTGTACGGGAGCACCTATTTTTTAACGCTGGCGGCTATGCTCATCCTTGTGGCATACTACGCCTTTATACTTAAGGATCTTATGATGTATCCGGTTCTGTCGATACTTCTTCCGGCGATTGCCGGGGCGCTGTTTTTGAGCTGCCTTGTTTTTGAGATAATACTCTTCTTCGGCTTCGGCATCGGCGTAGAGGCAAACATGATTCGCACGGTGGTAATGCGCCCGGTTTTTTATCTCGGCTTTATATTATTGTCGGTGTATTTTCTGTTTCCGCGCGGCAGGGAAATCGTTGAGGAAAACCCCGTCACCGACGTGGTTCGGGTTGACAATAACTTTGTGGCGTAATAATTCTGTTACAGAAATAAATCCCGGCAGGAACGAACCTTTTCAGGCTCTTCCCTGCCGGGTGTTTTTTATTTGAAATGATGGAATTTATCGGAAATATCCCTGACCCCGCCGTTGCAGAAAGACTTTGTTAAAGCCGACCTTTCCAAAGGCGGGAGAAAGCGCCCACCGGCGCCCTGCCGGGTGTTTTTTCATTTAGGAAATGTCGGCACTTACAGCTCTACGTTGAACAGATTTCTCAGGTGATTGACAATGTCGTCCGAGGTTGCGTTTATCAGCGTCGCCTCGTTGATGCCGCTCAGGCGTTTGAGCTCTGTGGCCGCGTTTGAATTTACATCGAGGTTGTAGCCTATGGAATAAACGGGTATCTTAAGACCGCCCACGATGGGAGCCACTCTGTCAAGGCTGTATCCGCGGTTTTGCTCGCCGTCGGAAAGCAGGAACAGCATAAGCTTGGCGTTGGGGACCTCCTCTTTCTTGTCCATAAGCAGCTTTAGGGCTATGAGCACAGCGTCATAGGTGGCGGTGTTGCCCTCGATGTCAAGAGCCTTTACCGAGCCCGAGAAATACGCCCTTTGCTCGTCGTCAAAGGCGGCTATGGGCAGGTTGATGTGCACCTTGTCGGAGTATGACACCAGACCGATGTAGTTATCGGAGCCGATGTAGCCCGAGGAAGAAAGCAGCGACTCCTTGAGCGCGTTTATGGGCGCGCCCGCCATGCTGCCCGAAATATCTGCGATAAACACGGCGATGATGGGCTGGCCGCCGTCCTTGTTTTGCTTCCATATCTTTTGCGCCGCAAGATAGCCCGCGCCGTCAAGGCCGCTGGGGCGGCTTTGGTAGTCGTTGTGCAGGTTGAAGCCCTTTTGGTCGGCAAGCGCCTGCGATTCCGCGTTTTTGCAGAATTCGGTGAACAGCTGCGCCGCCTGACGCTTTTCCTCGGAAACATAGTCAAAGGTATAAACGGGGTGGTCGTGGCGTATTCCCTCGGGAGTATAAACATAATCCTTGAGCTCGGGTGTGTTGCGGTACGCCTGCTCCTCCATGACCATCGCCTTTATTATTCCCTTGCCTGCCTGCTCGCGCAGCACGCCCGTTGTGTATGCCACGGGCGGCGACTGCTGCTGATATTCAAGCAGCTTTTGCTGAGCTGCGTCCGACAGGGGATTTGCGCTGTCAAAGGCGCTGAGCATACCCGTAAGAATGTTAAGACCCGTTGAGGATGTGTAGGGGTTGGTGTAGGCAAAGGTGAGATCGCCGGCAAGCGACGCCTCAAGCACATTGGCAAGGGTGACCTCGCCGTACTTTTCAACAAAGGTGTTGTAGGTGTTTTTCTCCATGAGTATGCCTGCGGTGTTGCCTGCTATCCTGTCGGCAAGCTTTATGGTGTTCACGCCCTTTGCCGCGAGCATTTCGCCCCAGGCGTCGTTGCTTGGGGCATAAACGTCGGGCTTGTAGTCGCCCTCGGTCATATAGGTGAGCACCTCGCCCGAGGTGATCTTTCTTATCGTTACCGAAACGGTTTTGCCGCCCACCTGCGCGCCGCTGTCGTTGAAGTTTTTGGCAACGACATTCATCCAGTCGTCGGGAGCCGCCGAGCTCATCTCGGTTGCCGCCGCGACCTCGATGTTGATTTGTCCGCCGCCCTCTACGGTGATGGGGAACGTGCTGATGTCAGCCAACGCTCTTGTAGTGGTTTCGCTTTGATAAATGTCAAGCTTGGGCTTTACCGTGTCGGTTTTTATGCTGTCGTTAAAGGCGTTCAGCTCTTTTACTGCCTCGTCGTAGGAATAAACCTTTTCGCTGCCCGTTTCATAATTTGTGCAGCCCGCCGCGCCCGCAAGCATGGTTAGCGCAAGCGCCGCCGCAGTTATTTTTTTAAGCTTTTTCATTACTGCCTCCCATTGACGCTTTCATGATCTTAAGCCAGGCGTCAAGCTCGCTTCTGTCCTTAACGCCGTTTCGGTTATAGTTGTTGATGTAGGCGACCGAGTATTTGAGCAGGGTGGATACGCTTGCAAGCTCTTCCTCGTTTTCGGCGAGAGCCGCGTTGATTATCTCGCTGTCAAGCTCCTCGGTGCCGCTGTCGGTGTGCTCTATAAGTATGCAGCAGTTGATGATGTTGCGGAAACTCCGGCACATGCGCCGTTCGCTTTCGTCTATCACCTCTATGGTGTCCTCAAGATAAATCGCCTCGTTGGCGTCGAGCAGGGTTCTGTGCCGCTCCTGATAGGTGTCTATCCTGTCCATTTGCCGCAGGCAGATGTTCACCAGATTGGTAAGGTGCGGATTGTTCTCCTTCAGCTGCTCGAGCCTTGCACGGGTCTTTTCGGGATTAAGGCTGTCCTTGGCATACTCGGAAAAGCTCTTTTGCTCCGCTTCTTTTTTTGATTCGAGAAGCTTTGTATCGCTGCGGCTTTTAAGACGGTTCACAACAGCCGGCGCTGTTCCGCCTATGACCGCCGCGGCGCCTGCGCCCAGCGCTATAACAGAGGCGGTGGTTATTCCCGACAGCACTCTTACACCCAGCGCGACGATCATGGCGGAGCCTGCAAGCATTCCCGCGGCAAGTCCCGCCGCGCCGGCAGCCGCAAGCACGATGCCCAGCACACGCAGCGCCTTGAGCCCTTTCATACGCTCACCTTCCTTGACAATAATACATCATCATTGAATTACACTTTCGGTTTTCCGATTACTGCTTTCCCGCTGTTGCCGAGAGGATTCCCTGCACCAGCTCGCGCTCGGAGTTTGCTATTACGCCCACGGCGGCTCTGCGGTCCTGAGCGCCCTTTTCCTCTATTGCGATGTAGTCGAGCACGGCGCCGGTTATCTCTTTGTTGACATAATCTATTGTTTCAACGTCGATAATGCTGCGCTGAGCCGCCGTGGCGGACTCTACAACGCTCAGGTGGAACTGCTCTGCCTGCTCACGAAGCATGCGGTTGGTCAGGTCGTCAACCGCGTTTGCCGCCTTAGCCGCCATAAGGTTGTTGTTTATGGCTATGGACATGGCTATCTTTTTGCGCCAGAGCGGCATGGTGTTGACTATGCTGCTTTGCAGCTTCATGGTCATGTCCTCGTCGTTGTGCTGTATCATCTTTATCTGAGGCGCGGACTGCAAACAGCTTGTGCGGGTAAGGCGCAGGTTGTGCACCTGCTTTTCAAACTGGTCGCAGGTTTTGGCAAAGTTGTCGGCGCGCATTGCGTCCTCGGGAAGCCCGGACTGCTGAGCCTTTGCGTACAGCTCCTTAAGCTCGCCCTCGCGCGCTCTTTCAAGCGCAAGCTCGGCGGCCTTGATGTACATTGTCAACGCCTTGAAGGTCTGCCAGTTCTCTTCATAAAGCGCGTCAAGCATGGCGATGTCCTTTTGCAGATTCAGTTTGTGACCCTCCAGCTGCTTTTCGATGCGCTCCAGGGTCTTTTCGGCGCTCTCGTTCTTTACCATGACGCTTTTTGCCGAAACCTTAAGCTTGTTGAGCAGGTTAGACAGGAAGCCGCCGCGATCCTTGCCGCCCTCCATGCCGTCCATTGCCGCGACCATCTGAACCAGAAGCTGGCTTACCTCGCCCGTGTTCTTGGTCTTTACGTCCTGCAGGGTCTTGGTGGCTATTGCCGCAGACTGCTTTTGGATAGTAGCGCCGTAGTTTGTCACAATCTCGGTCTTGTGCAGGTCGATTTTGTCGGAAAACTCCTCGATCTGCTTCTGCTCCTCCTCAGTCATGTTCTCGACCTGGGAAAGCACCTGCTCGGCGGTTATGGTAAGAGCCGCGTTTTCTTCCTTTTTGGGCTCGACCTCGGGAACTCCGTCGAGCACTAACTTAATGTCAGACATACAAAACATCCTTTCGTCATTTTTCGCTGTCAAAAAGCGCCGGAATGCGCCCTCTCCCGTCTGTATCGGCTGCATTGATACCGACAACCGTGCAAAACGGCGGGATTCGGCATTTTCCATTGCAATAAAAAATCCTCTGCCGATTATTATACCAAAGTAACATAATAGGTGTCAAGATTTATGCAAATTTTGTAACTATCTTTAACAACACGGCAAAGCAAAACCGCCGCGATGCTTCGCGGCGGCTCGGGCTTTTGCGGTACGGCAACCCCGTAAGCCCGGGGCTCCCGTCTCCGAAAAAGCCGTTAAACCTGTATCGATCCCGTTGGTTAAAGGGTCGATCACTTCATGCTGTTCTCGTAGGACTCGATCATTTTCTTGACCATCTGACCGCCGACAGAGCCCGCCTGACGGGAGGTGAGGTCGCCGTTATAGCCTTCCTTAAGGTTTACGCCTACCTCCCTTGACGTTCAATCACATCAAAAACTAAGCGATTTTTGACGGTAAATCATCCTGATTAAAAGCTCTTTCGTCTTTGCCGATGGTTCCGATA
>CADBWP010000006.1 GCA_902798365.1 uncultured Ruminococcus sp. | reverse complement strand
CTTTTCAGGGTCGGGCAAATCGACTGTATGCAGAGTCTTGTCTTTGAACTCTTCAACCCCAAGCATAATTATTCCGCCCAGCGTGTTTGCAAAAGCAGAGTAAGTCTCCCATAAACTTTTCGGAAGACCTCCCAGCGCCCTCTTAGCTTCAATACGGTTATTCTCTCTATACTTATCGAGGTGACTGAAATCAATCATGACTTGCCTCCGAATCCTGAATGAACTCCATAATATCATTAATAGAGCAATCTAACGTCTGACATATTTTCCCTAAGACTTCTGTTGACACATCTTTTCCACGTGAAAGCTGACCTAACGCATAATGGGTAATTCCCGCTTCACGCTCTAAATCAATTTTCTTCATATCTTTATCAATTAACAGTTTCCAGAGTTTTTTATAACAAACCGCCATATTGAAACCCCCAGTAAATATTGTTTGATATTATTATATACACTTTACTATATTTTTTCAATGCTTTTGGATGAAAATCATCCTTTTATAAACAATCGATTTATAACTTTTTTTCTAAATATCCTGACAATACTTTTTAAATTCCAAAAAAATCCAGTGCAAAATCTGCTCGACCTACAAATCGCGAGAAATGGGCTGTGTGACGCGTTTTGGATTGACGTATTCGTACTGCTGAAAGCAACGAAAATCGGGTGTTGGCGGTTTGTGGCGGCGAGAGGGGCGGATTTGCGGTCGTTATGTAGATTGCTTGTACTCGCGCTTGCGGTTGGGGAAATACGCCTCGTTCCAGTCGATGTATTCCTCTGCGGTGATTATGCCGTTGGAACAGTCGTCGTGCTTGGTTAGGACTGCATATTTCCATTTCTTAAAGTCAGGCTGTTTGATTTGGTTCACTTTCACTCGCGCGGAATAGCGGCGGTAATATTTTCTATAGATTGGCAGGGCTTTGTCCTCTGCCATTTTATTTTTATAGTTTTCCTCGGCAGCAAGGTCGCGGCAGGTACGTATCTCACCGAAATGGATACGATTACAATACCGCGCGTCATAGTTACCTTTGATTATAAAGAACTGTCCGCAGCGTTCACAGCGTTTCAGCTTCACGCCATACTCGATCAGCTTGTTAAACTCTAACTCCAAAAACTCGTGCAAGCTCTCGCAACGGTAACGGATAACCGGATTATGGTCGTAGTTGTGGAAATACATCAAGGTGTACGCGTCGATGTTATGCTCGCGCGCAAAATCGGCAAGCTCTAACGGATCATAATCAGCTGAGGTTTTCTTATCGCCCATAAGCAATCGCTGCTCTTCGTTGAACTCGACGAAGGGCGGCATTTTCTTTATCTTGCGGTAGAGATAATAGCGCACGGCAGGCGTCATATCTCCTAACACATCCGTATGAAACTTGGAATCAAAACAAAACTCCAAAACCTCTTTATATTCCTTTTGAAGCGTTTTCAAATATTGATAATAGTCATCCATCGCTTCAGAAATATCAACGCCGTTTTTTACGCTCGGAGGAAACATCGCGGAAGCGGTTGAACCGAATGCAAGATAATTTATCAATTCCTTATACGCGCGGTAAGATATGAACCGGTTGATGTTGTCCTGCATATTGCTGTCGGCATCCGGCAATTCAAACTCTTCATATTTGTACAATCTAAGTTCGACCTCATCATACAGCGAATCAAAATCCGCGTACATAAATTCAAACAGCGCCTCACCTAACGGAACTGTGACTACACTGCCGCTCAGCGGATTGTTTTTCTGCTGTGGTTCCATCGCGCAAGTTGATTGCGAAGGAATGCTGTATCACATTGAGAACGGTCGATAAAGCATTGGCGAGTCTGCAAAACCTTGCTCTTATCGATTTACAGAACAGAAAAAGAATGAACGGCAGCAACACAACAAATCTTTATACGATCACTGTGCTCTTAGAGAAAGCGTCATAAAATACTGCACCTACTGTAAACTCTGCTTAACAAATAACTATACCCATAGAACTATACAGAGATACAACAGAAGAAGAGAAAAGCATGGTTTCAATTTTTGAAAAATTCAAGCATTTATGCCCGGCCGAAAAGCAAGCAGGAGAAAGCCCGACGCCTATTTGGGGCGACGGGCGATTCACATCAGCCGGCAATGCCGACTGTTAAGCCATTTTTCGGGGTTTTAGTGATTTGGAAAAGTGTGTGTCATAAAACAGCTTTTGTGTCAGCTTGTGTGTCATAAAAACCGATTTGTCGATGTTTATGCCGTTTATCTGTACTCAAAACTGTGTGTCAAGAAGAATTGAGGTGAATTAAGCATGGATAAGACCGATAAAAAAGCTAGATTTGCGTTGTATGTCAATCAATCAGCTTTGTGATTATTTGAAGTTAAGCAGGAAATAATAACCATGAGGTGACAAACTATCATAATCGAGGTAAAGGAAAAGCCGAAGCTGGTTTTGTTTTTTCTGAATCAAAAAGAATCCGCCGACGGAAAGATATTGAAATCAATTGAGGACAACGCACAAGCCTTGAAAAATCTTTCTTATCTTTCTGTTGTGGTGGAATCGGGCGAGAACGATTTGGCGGACAGTCTTTACTGTTTGATGAAGCAAAACCGCAAGGCTGCCGCCGAAAAACTCTCGGCGTAAAATCGGGCGAACGCCGCCCGATTACATACCATTATTTACCTTCGATTATTGTCTGGATATTCAAAAAACTGTGTGATACAATGTTGTCAATAAACGCATCGGAGTTGATAGGATGACTGAAAAATTCTATATTGCCGCCTACTGCCGTATCTCAGTAGACGATGAGCTGAACAAAGAAAACACCTCGATCGAAAACCAGAAGGCTATCATTGAGGACTATGTTAAAACCAACTTCCCAAACTCGGAGCTCGACTTCTACGAGGACAGGGACAAGAGCGGCTACACCTTTGAACAGCGCGAGGGATATCAGAAAATGCGGCGCAAGCTGTTCCGCAATCAATACGACATTCTGATAATCAAAGACCTCTCCCGATTCTCCCGAAGGAACGGCGCGGGCTTAGTGGAACTGGAAGCCCTGCGCGACGAGGGGATCCGCATCATCGCTATCGGCGACAACATCGACTACCCCACCAATGACGATTGGCTGCGGATTCAAATCTACTTCTTCATGAACGAAATGCCCGTCACCGACACCTCCAAAAAGGTGCGCAACGTCATCAAAAGGCGGCAGCAGGACGGCAAATGGATCTGCTCTGTCCCCTACGGCTATGTGATCACCAACTCCAAAACGATGGCGTTTGAGATCGAACCGACCGAGGCTGTCGTTGTGCGAAAGGTATATGAGCTGTACAATCAGGGCTGGGGCTACAAGCGGATCGCCAACTACCTCACCGACCAACATATCCCCACGCCGAGAATGAACGAACGCGCACGAAAGGAAGCGCGCGGCGAGGAATGTCACCTCAAAGCAAAATCGCAGTGGAGCATCGCGACGATACAGGGAATTTTAACAAACGATTTCTACATCGGCACACTGCGGCAGGGAAAATACACGCGCAAGAAAATCAACGGAAAGGACATAAAGCGCGATGAAAGCGATCACATCATCTTCCTCAAAAACCACGAACCGATCATCGACTACCGCGTATATGCGACCGCGCAAAACGCTATGCAGGAGCGCACGCGCAACAACTACCGCGGCACCAGGATATACACCAACGCCTACTCCGGCTTGATGGTGTGCGGCGACTGCGGCAGTCCGATGTTCCCGATGAGCAGGAGCGACCTCAAAGAAGCCTACCGCTGCGGAGAATACCACAAGCGCGGACTAAAGGGCTGCACCAGCCACCACATCCGCGTGGACACGCTCGACGCGATCATGAAAGCGTATCTGCAAATGGTGCGCGACACCTCCTCGGAAATGATAGAAAATTTACAAGAAACGATAGCCGAGGAAGAAAAGCATATCCAAACCACCAACAACACGCTCGAACAGCTTGAAGAAATGATCGACGACACTAAGGCAGAAAAAAAGGCTCTCATGCGGCAATGCGCAAGAGACATTGCCCGAAAGCCCGAACGTGAAAAAGATATACAAGAAACCTACGACGAATTGATCGCGGAATGCGACGAGCGGATCGAGGGCTTGGAAAATCAAATCAAGCTGACCTACGACAAGCACAACACCGTTGTCAGCGCGAACCGCACGGCACAGCTTGCGATAGATCTATTCGACGAGATACTGAACAAGGAAAAGTTAGAGAAAAACGACCTTGAACTGCTGATCGAAAAGATAACGGTTTACGAAGACCACATCCACATCAAGCTGAAAGACGACATTGACCACATTCTGCACATCAATAACGCCGATCTTGAAAAAGAGCAAAATCAGCAAAGTAAAAACACAAAAGATAAGAAGTTTGCTGTCAACATTATCAGTGACGGCGACCCGCTTGAGATTTATACGGCGACCGACGGCGAGGTCATTTTTAAAAAATACTCTCCCGTTGGGGAGCTGTCGGCGTTTGCGGCGCAGTACGCAGACGTTATCGCGCGGATAAGCTCTATGCCCACGCTCATCTGCGACACCGATCACGTTATTGCGGCGGCGGGCGTGTCTAAGCGTGAGTTTCTTGAGCGGCGCATAAGCCCCGTTCTTGAAAACTATATGGACAACCGCAAAAGCTACGCGGCGAGCGAGCAAACCCTGCAAAACGTTCAGCCCATTGAGGGCATGGAGCACAATGCGGCGGTCATATATCCGATAATTGCCTCGGGCGACGTTATGGGCTCGGTGGTGCTGCTCAGCGGAGAAAACCTGAAGCTGCCCACACCGGCAGAGGTCAAGCTGGCGCAGTCCGCCGCTGCGTTTTTGGGCAAGCAGATGGAGGCATGAACGTGCCGTTGAAAAGCAAACCCCCAAGGAGGCTTTATTCAGCCGTTCCTTGGGGGTTTTTATTTATCATATTGTACCGATTATGTGATTAAAACTCCGTCATCGGGTTGTACTTAACGCCGTTGTAGCGGCACTCAAAGTGGAGGTGCGGCCCCGTGGAGTAGCCTGTGGAGCCGACATAGCCAACGGTCTGACCCGCGGAAACATACTGTCCGGGGCTTACCGTTACCTTGCAAAGGTGAGCATAGATGGTCTCTTTGCCGTTGCCGTGGTCGATCCACACATAGTTGCCGTAACCGCCGCCGCAGCCGCAGCTGCCGTCCTTGCCCCAGTCGTGGATGCAGGAGGTGCAGGTGTAAAGAACCGTGCCGCCGGACGCTGCAACTACCGTGGCGCCGTGGATTCCGCCGCCCGCTATGTCGATGGCGCCATGGTTATAGGTGGTTCTGTCCTCGTTCCACAGCGACGACAGATAATAGAAGCCGGGACACGGCCATACGTAGCCGCCGCCGGACGGAACAGACGGTGTATCGTCATAGCCCGACGATCCGCCGTAATCGTCGTCATCATCGTCATCGTCCTCGTCGTCGGCAGGAGCCGCGGTGGTTCCCTGCGCGGGGTTGTTGCCGGTATTGTTGTTTATTGAAGAGCCGCCGTTGTTGCCGCCGCTCTGAGATGACTGCGAATCGTCAGGAGGAGTGTTGTTCTGATTCTGCTTTGCAGCTTCCTCAGCCGCCTTTTGTCTGGCTGCCTCCTGCTCGGCAAAATACTTGGCGATCTCCGCCTCTATGCGTGCGCTCTCGCTTGAACTGTTTTGCAGGGCAGCGCGTGCCGCCTCGCTCTTCTGGGTCAGCTCCTTAAGCACCTCTTTGTTTTCCTCGGCAAGCTTGTTGAGCTCTTCAAGGTCGCTGTTGAGCGACTCCTCCTGCTCCTCAAGCTTTGTTTTGTCGGTTTCAAGAGCGTCCTTCTGCTGATTTATTACAACGAGCTTTTCGTTTATGCCGTCGATAAGCTCTCTGTCGTAGTTTGACAGGGTCTTTACAAGCGACACCTTGTCGATAAAGTCGTTAAAATCCTTTGCGCCGAGCACAAGCTCAAGGTCGCTGGCGCTGCCTGCCATGTAAATAACGCGCAGACGCTCGCTGAGCGCGTCGAGCTGATCCTCGATATCCTTGTTGCCCTCGTCGATCTCGCCCTGCTTTTCGCTTATGCTCGCGTTGAGCTTAGTGATAGACTCGCGGGTGAGGATTATCTTTTCGTCGATCACCTGGATCTTGTTGATCAGCGCGTCGCCGTAGGCTTCCTTTTCGGCGATGTCGGACTGTGTATTATTCAGGATATCCTGATATTGGTCGCTCTTTTGCTCAAGCTCGTCGAGCCTGTCCTGAAGCGACTTTACGCTTTCGGCTCCCGCCTCAAGCACAACGTGCGAGGCGACGGGAACAGCGATCATGCACACGCTGAGCGCGGCGCATATTATAGCCTTAAGTTTATTCATATCTTTCTCCTTCCTGTTACCAACCGAGGATCTCGTTACCTTCCATCTTAAGATACTTTCTGATTGAAATAAAGCTGCCGAAGAAGCCTACCAGTATGCCCACGGCAACAAACGCCAGGCACAGCGGAATTACAACGTCCGTGAACGGGATGATAAAGTCAACGCTCAGTCCCGTTTTGTCGATAACGCCGACAATAGCCTGATAGAGCAGCGCCAGAGCGCCCGTTGACAGTGCGGCGGAGATGAAGCCGATGACCATACCCTCTATCAAAAACGGCATTCGCACAAACATGTTTGTTGCGCCGACGGACTTCATAATGCTGATTTCAAACCTGCGCGAATACATGGTTGCGCGTATGGTGTTTGCGATGATGAACAGCGAGATGATGATAAGCGCCGCCACTATGCCGATGGATATAAGGTTGATAAGGCTGCTGATTTTGGACAGCTTATCGGCAAATTCGCGCCGGTCGAGGATCGACTGCACGCCGTCTATCTGCTTGATCTCATTTACGGTTTCGTCGTATCCGGAAAGCTCTTCAAACGATACGCGGAAGGAGTCCGGCATACGGTTTCTGTCCTCGATACGGGCAAAAAGCTGTTCGCCGAGCTTGTCCTTGTACTGCTCAAGAGCCTCTTCCTTTGACACAAACACCGCGGTGTTTACGTTGTCGAGCTCCTCGATCTTTTTTCCTATTTGAATAGCCTCAAGCTCGGTGCGGTCGTCCGAGATATATACGATGGTTTCGTTGTTCTTTTGAACCATGTCAACGATTTTTTCAACGTTGACGGTAAACAGCGACGCCGCGCCCGTCAGCACCAGACAGCTTACAAGCACGCATATGGAAGCGATACTCATTATTCTGTTGGAATAGACGTTCTTGAAGCCCTCTTTTACAAGATAGCCAAAGCCTTTCATAACATGTTCCTTTCGGGTTTAGTCGGGTCTTTTGACCGCGTTGTCGGGATAACGCGGAGCGTCGCCCTCTGCGGCAAGACCTGCCGTGCTGAAGGACGAAATGTCGATAACGCCGTCATCCTCCTCAACAACGGGCTGCACGGGAACAACGGGAACCTGCGGCGCAGGTGCGGATGTGAAATCCTCCGCCTCGTACTGCTCCTCGTACTGCGCGTCACGCTGCGGATCGTATTCCGCGGGATAAGCCTCTGCCTCGGGCTGAGCGTATGCCTCGCCCATATCCTCCGAGTATTCCTCGGCATAGCCCTGCAGCTCGTCCTCTGCCGGGGCAACAGCCGGAACGACCGGAGCCGGTGCGTCGGGCAGCGTTGAGGTCACCGTGGGGTCGGAGGAATCGCTTACTACCTCTCCCCTGTCGATGGTGATGACCCTGTGGTTGAACTCGCGCACAAGCTCGTGCTCGTGGGTAACCACCAAAACCGTGGTGCCCATGCCGTTTATCTGCGTGAGCAGCTCTATTATTTCATGCGACAGCTCGGGGTCTATGTTACCCGTGGGCTCGTCCGCAACGATTATTTCCGGGTTGTTTACAAGCGCTCTGGCAAGGCTTACGCGCTGCTGCTCGCCGCCGGACAGCTCGCTGGGCTTGTCCTTTGCCTTGTACTTAAGACCCACAAGGTCAAGCACATAGGGCACGCGCTTTTTGATTGTGGCAGAGCTTTCGCCCACCGCTCGCATGGCAAACGCGACGTTGTCGAACACGTTCATTTTGTCGATAAGGCGGAAGTCCTGAAAAACCACGCCCATGTGGCGGCGCAAATAGGGCACGTCGCGTTTTCTAAGGCGCGACAGCTTGTTGCCGTTGATGGTTATTTCGCCCGAGGTAGGTGTTTCCTCGCGCATGATAAGCTTTAGAAAGGTGCTTTTGCCCGCGCCCGAAGCGCCCACGATGAACACAAACTCGCCCTTTTCTATGTTGATGCTTATATCGTGGAGGGCGTGTGTGCCGTTGGAATACACCTTTGAAACGTTTTCAAAATTGATCATAAATCCACCTGTTACTGATGTTTTTGCGTTTTCCGTTTTAACGGTTTATGCCTATAGTATTGAGGTCAATAAAAATGCCAACGTCCCGAACACGCAAAAGGGGCGTTCGGGAACGGAAAACACGGCATTGTCAAAAGAATAACATTTGACAATAATAATCCAATTAAAATTTTGTCGGGCTTGCGTTAAGATATTTTTTAACCATAAGAGCTACCTTAAACACGATAGCGTCCTCAAACTCGCGCAAATCAAGACCGGTAAGCTTTTTGATCTTTTCAAGGCGATACACCAGCGTGTTGCGGTGAACGAACAGCTTACGCGAGGTTTCGGAAACGTTGAGGTTGTTTTCAAAGAAGCGCTGAATGGTGAACAGCGTCTCCTGATCGAGGCTTTCTATTGAGCCGCGCTTGAACACTTCCTTGAGGAACATCTTGCAGAGAGTGGTGGGAAGCTGATAGATAAGGCGCGCTATGCCCAGGTTGTCGTAGCTTACAATGGTGCGCTCGGTGTCGAACACCTTGGCAACCTCAAGCGCGGACTGACCTTCCTTGAAGGAACGCGCCAGATCCTTGATGCCCGTTACCGTGGTGCCTATGCCCACGACGCAATGGGTGTAAAACTCGCTTGACAGGGTGTCTGCGATGGAGCTTGCCAGCTTTTCAAGGTCGCGGCCGTCGGTGTCGGGCTTGACCTCCTTGACCAGAGCGATCTCTTCCTCGTTGATGTTGATGACGAAATCCTTGGATTTGTCGGGAAAGAGGTTTTGAACGATGTCATATGCGGAAACGTCGGTTTTTGAAACGATCCTGATAAGCAGGCAAACACGGGACACCTCGCTGTTGAAGTGAAGCTCTCTTGCCTTAAGATAAATGTCACCGGGAAGGATGTTGTCGAGAATGACGTTCTTGATAAAGTTGGAACGGTCGTACTTTTCGTCATAATACTGCTTTATGCTTGCAAACGAAACCGAAAGCAGCTGTGCGTACTTTTGCGCATATTCGTCGGTGCCCTGCACAAACACAGCATAGTCGTACTTGGCGCTGCTGCCAAAGGATTTGTAGGTGTAGCCGTTGATCACAAACGGAGCCGTCGAGCTGAGGGTCTCGGAGTTTACGCTCTCGTTCACCTCGCCTATCTTGCCGAGCTCCGAGCAGGCAATTACTACGGAAGTTTCATCTATAACGCCGATGGTTCTGTCAATTGCATCCTTCATCTGATGCACTATACCCTGGAATAATCTGTTAGACATAGTTTTACCTCTTTTTCTCTGCGTAATATTAATATGATTGTAGCCGGGTACAATCCCTCTCATATACATATTACACAAAATCGAGAAAAAAATCAACCTCTTATAACAAATTTCTAAGAAATTTTTTAGATAATTTAACGATTGCCGTGTGATAATATTCCGTTTGAGCAGTATCATAACATACCAATGTGACAGAAGTGTGACAATTTTGTAACATTTGGCGTTTTTGCGGAAATTTTGTAGGATTGCACAAGTGTAAGCCGGCGGGCGCTGTCTGCCCTTATAACCGCGCCGACGCAAAAAAACGCGGCAGGAAAACCTGCCGCGCCAAAAAACAAATTATCAGTTTGTGATGATCTGCTCTGTTTCCTTGTCGAAGATGTGGATCTTGTCGAGGCTGAAGCAAATTTCAACCTTGTCGCCAACCTTAGCCTTTGAGGTGGGCTCAACTCTTGCGGTGATGGGCTGACCTGCGATGTTGACATACAGATAAATCTCTGCGCC
Organism: uncultured Ruminococcus sp.; assembly: GCA_902798365.1. Lineage (GTDB taxonomy): Bacteria > Bacillota > Clostridia > Oscillospirales > Acutalibacteraceae > Ruminococcoides. The sequence continues at coordinate 28,007 of CADBWP010000006.1, read as the reverse complement.
CATAAGCTCGGTAACGTCAACGTTAGCCTCGAACTTGATCTTAGCCTTAGCCAGCTCCTCTGTCTCATCGTGAACGTGTTCGGGACGGATGCCGAAGCAAACCTCTTTGCCTACATAAGCGTCCAGCTTGCCGCCTGCGCTCTTGTCGGCGGGAACGGGGATCTCGTACTTGTCAAACTTGAGGAAGTAGTCGGAGCCCTTCTTCTCTACAACAGCGTCAACAAAGTTCATCTGGGGAGATCCGATGAAGCCTGCAACGAACATGTTGCCGGGAGCGTCGTAAAGGTTCTGAGGAGTATCTACCTGCTGGATAACGCCGTCCTTCATAACAACGATTCTGGTACCGAGCGTCATAGCCTCGGTCTGGTCGTGGGTTACGTAGATGAAGGTTGTGCCCAGTCTCTGGTGCAGCTTGGAGATCTCGGTACGCATCTGCGCACGGAGCTTTGCGTCCAGGTTGGAGAGCGGCTCGTCAAGAAGGAATACCTTAGGATCACGAACGATAGCACGACCCATGGCAACACGCTGTCTTTGACCGCCGGAGAGAGCCTTCGGCTTTCTCTCGAGGAACTGCTCGATGCCGAGGATGCGGGCAGCCTCTTCAACTCTTCTCTTTATCTCATCCTTGGGGGTCTTTCTGAGCTTAAGACCGAAAGCCATGTTGTCATATACCGACATATGGGGATACAGAGCGTAGTTCTGGAATACCATCGCAATATCTCTGTCCTTGGGTGATACGTCGTTAACGAGGGTGTCGCCTATGTAAAGCTCACCCTTGGAAATATCCTCGAGACCCGCGATCATTCTCAGGGTTGTGGATTTACCGCAACCGGAAGGACCTACGAAAATGATAAACTCTTTGTCCGCGATTTCAAGATTGAAATCCTTTACGGCGGTCACATTGCCGTCATAAATTTTGTACACATTTCTTAATGATAAACTTGCCATTTACTAATACCTCCGTTTTTTCGTAATAACGAATTTTATTACGTATATTAATATATCACTTTCCGCAAATTTTTACTATACGGATTTTAACTAAATATTACCGCATGTTTTTATGAAAAATCAATACCAAGTAAAAAATCAGCGCAGTTTTTAGTATAATTTGCCCATAAAAATTTGCTCAATATCCAATTTTGTCAATTTTTTGCAGCTTCCTATGGGCAATTTGCCATCAAGATACAAATTTCCGACCGAAATTCGTTGAAGGTGCACAACTTGCAAACCGCATACCGCAAACATTTTCTTTACCTGATGAAACTTTCCTTCACAAATTTCGACCGTTCCTGCACGATTATGACTGTTTTCGACCGTTTGCAGCTTTGCCGGCAGGCATTTGGTTCCGTCGGCAAAGATTATGCCCTCTTCAAAGCGTTTTTTTGCATCGTCGGTTATCTCGCCGTCAAGCTGTGCGATATAACGCTTCGGCACATGCTTTTTGGGAGAGAGCATACGGTGCGCAAATTCTCCGTCGTTCGTTATTATGAGCAGTCCCTCGGTGTCCTTGTCGAGGCGACCTGCCGGAAACAGCCCCTTTCGCCTGAGCTCGGGCGGCACAAGGTCGAGCACGGTTTTGTCGCGCCTGTCCTCGGTTGCCGACACATATCCCGCGGGCTTGTTGAGCATTATGTAAATGTATTCCTCGCCTAAGGCATGTCCGCCCGCCTCTACGACGTCGGAATCGGGGTCTATTTTTGCGTCGATAGTCTTGCACACGGCTCCGTTGACTGTTACCGCGCCGCTTTTTATCTGCTTTTGCGCGTCCTTCCGCGAACAGCCCGTGCGCGAGGACAAAAGCCTGTCAAGTCTTTCCATATGGGTTCCTTTTATTTTTTAAATCAGCGGCAGATCCTCTCCGCCGTATTCTCCGTTTGTAAGATGTCCGCCTATCACCCTGCCCCTGCAGACCAAAATAACGGCGTAGTCCGCCCCTGCGCCGCTGACGGGTATGGTGTAGCGTTCAACGGTTTTGCCGCAGTAACGGCTTAAGTCGAGCCCTGCGTGGCGCTGCAGCTCGTTGTACGCCTGATACGTACCGTTAAAGTGCGCCGGTATGGTGACCTCTTTTTTGACGGAGCCCTCTATGTCCGCCTCCATGCCAAGCTGAGCGAAAAACGCCTTGGTCTGTTCTTCGGTTTCCGCCCTGAGCGAATACTCGCCTATCGCGTCGCACACAGCGGTGTCGCGCGGCAGCCTTTGCGAAAACACAAGCGCACACGCGCAAATGACGGCGAGCGCCGCCGAGACCGCCGCAAGTGCAATGAATAGCCTTTTGGCTTTTTTCAGCCTGTAATTAAGCACGAACATGATATTCCTCCGCAACCGTGATCGGGCAGAACGCCCTGATCAATTCTATGCGGATGTTTTTTGTTTTATTCACACAGCAGCCGCGCAAGCTCCTGCGGAGTGTCGGCAAACACCGTAGCGCCTTCGTCCTCCATGGCACTTACCGAGCCGTAGCCGTAGCGCACGCCTATGAAGTCAACGCCGCACAGCCTTGCTCCGCGCGCGTCAAAATAGGTGTCGCCCAGCATGACCGTCTGCTCTTTGTCAATGTCAAAGTCGCCGCCGAGGGAGCCCACGGCGTATGGGATAAGGTCGCGCTTATCCTTGCGGCTGCCGTCAAGGTTTGAGCCGCACACCGCGTCAAAGTAATCCGTCAGTCCGAGGATATCGACGATCTCGCGTGCGAAGGGCTCGTATTTTGAGGTGCACACCGCCGTGCGCATATTATTCTCTCTGAGAATTTTCAGCACATCCTCTATGCCGTCGTATGCCGTGTTCAGCTTTTTGCCGTGCAGGTCATAATAATCGCGGTAAAGCTGCGAGCCGCGCTCCGCGTCTTCTTTGTCGAGCCCCACAAGGTTTATAAAGGTATCTATGAGCGGAGGCCCGATGTAGAGCGTGTAGTCGGAAAGGTCGGGCATGGGCGCGCCCATGACGGTTATCGCGTGCTCAAGCGAGCGGCGTATGCCCTCTGCACTTTGGCTGACTGTGCCGTCAAGGTCAAATAAAACGTATTTGTACTTACTCAAATTTTCCGTCCGCCTTTGCCTGAAATTTGTACGCCTTTACGCTTACCCGAGTGTGAGTTCCGCGGGCTATCTGTCCGCCGGCGTCGTGCGCGGTAACCTCAAACTCAAACGTTCTGCCGTTCTGACCCGTAAGAACCGCTGTAGCCGAAATCTCTGCCCCCAGGGGCGTGGGCGAGGTGTGCTCTACCGAAATTGCCGTGCCCACCGTTGTGAGCGCTTCGTCGCCGATAAGCCCTTGCGCAAGCTCCGCAGCCGCGTTCTCCATAAGCGCGACCACCGCCGGAGTTGCCAGCACGCGCAGGCTTCCGCTGCCCATATTGCAGGCAAGCCGCGCCTCGTCAACCGTAACGGTTTTTGTTATAGTGTTTTTCGTCATACGATCACCCCAAAGTAAAATACACAGATAATAATACAATATACCGCGCGATTATGCAAGCAAAATTATAATTCCGTAAAGGAAATATATTGTTGATTGCGTTTCTGTTGACGAATGGCTTAGCATTATATATAATTATAACACAGACTATCGGGACAGGAGGAACCCAAATGCTAAGAATCGAAGGACTGACAAAAACATATGACGAAAAAAAGGCGGTGGATGAGCTGTCCCTGCACATCCGGCGCGGCGAGATATACGGCTTTATCGGCCACAACGGCGCAGGAAAAACCACAACGCTCAAATGTACGGCAGGTATTCTTGACTGTGACAGCGGAGAAATATACATAGACGGCGTTTCGGTCAGAAAGGATCCGGTAAAAAGCAAGCAGGCGCTCGCCTACATACCCGATAATCCCGATTTGTACGACTTTATGAGCGGCATAAAATATCTGAACTTTATAGCCGACATTTACGGGGTTGCGGCTGACGAAAGGCAGGAGCTTATAAGAAAATACGCCGACGCCTTTGAGCTTACGAACGACCTTGCCCAGCCCATCGCGTCCTATTCTCACGGAATGAAGCAGAAGCTGGCGGTCATTTCTGCGTGGATACACTCCCCAAAGCTCATCATTATGGACGAGCCGTTTGTGGGGCTCGACCCCAAAGCCGCCTTCAAGCTGAAGGAAATGATGCGTATGCATTGCGACGCAGGCGGCGCTATATTTTTCTCGACACATGTGCTTGAGGTCGCCGAAAAGCTCTGCGACAAGGTGGCTATAATAAAGCAGGGCAGGCTGATAAAGTCCGGCACCATGGAGGATGTTAAGGGCGACGAAAGCCTTGAGGAGGTATTCCTCGAACTGGAGGCGGAATAAATGCTTGGGGTACTGCTGAAAAAACAGGTAGCCGAGGTTTTCAGAAGCTACTTTTACAACCGAAAAACCGGCAAGGCTCGCTCTAAGGGCGGCGTTGTTATGATGTTTGTTTTGTTCGGGCTCCTATTATTCGGGATCCTCGGCGGCACCTTCACATTCTTGTCGCTGGGGCTGTGCGCAGGGCTTGTGAGCGTGGGCATGGGCTGGCTGTATTACGTGCTGATGAGCGGAATAGCCGTCACCCTCGGCGCGTTTGGCAGCGTGTTCAACACATATTCGGGACTTTATCTGCCAAAGGACAACGACCTGCTGCTGTCAATGCCGATTCCCGTAAGGACTATAATCACCTCACGGCTGCTCAACGTTTATCTGCTTGGCGCACTTTATTCGGGCGTTGTGATGCTGCCCGCGCTTATCGTGCGCTGGGCGGTCGCGGGCGCAACGGCGGCAAACGTTGTCGGCGGAATCGTTTTGTTTTTGATAATCTCTTTTTTAGTGCTGATACTGTCCTGCCTGCTGGGGCTGGTGGTGGCGAGGGTCAGCCTTAAGCTCAAAAACAAAAGCTTTATCACCGTGCTCATCGCCCTTGCGTTCATCGGTGTTTATTACCTTGTATATTTCAGGGCTCAAAGCCTGATACGGGACATTGTCGAAAACGCCGTGGCTTACGGCACAAATATAAAAAGCTCCGCCTATGTGCTGTACATGTTCGGCAGCATAGGCGAAGGCGACCTTGCGGCAACGGCGGTATTTGCGGCGGCAACGGCGGCGTTGCTCGCGCTTACCGTGTTCATACTGTCGCGCAGCTTTTTGAAGCTGGCGACCTCGAGCGGAAGCTCAAAAAAGGTTCGCTATGTTGAAAGAAGAGCAAAGGAAAGATCCGCCTTTCGCGCCTTGCTTTCAAAGGAATTTGCGCGCCTTGCGTCAAGCCCCAACTATATGCTCAACTGCGCTCTGGGCGTTATAGTGCTGCCCGCATTGGGCGTGTTCATGCTTATAAAGGGCGCCGAAATTTGCGAGCTGCTCAAAAGCATATCCGACGCCTCGGGGGTAATATTCTGCGCCGCGCTTATGCTTGCGGCGTCGATGATCGCCACGGCGATCCCGTCGGTGTCGCTTGAGGGAAAAAGCCTTTGGATACCGCAGTCGCTGCCCGTTGACCCAAAAACCGTGCTAAAAGCAAAAGCCGCCGTTCAGCTCATACTCACCGAGCTGCCCATGCTGTTCGCTTCGGTTTGCGCGGCGATAGCGGTTCAGTCGTCTGTGGCGGAGAAGGTGATGGTTGCAGTCCTTCCGCTTGTTTTCGGAGTGTTTACATCGCTGTTTGATATGTTTTTGGGCGTGAGAAGCCCTATGCTCGTCTGGACCTCCGAGATAATACCTATAAAGCAGAGCGGCGCCGCATTAGTGGCTGTCTTTGGCTGCTGGGGGCTTGTCCTGCTGTTCGGCGCAGCGTATATTCTGACAGGCGGCGTCATCGGAGCGGCTGCGTATTTGGCGATATGGACGGTAATTTACGCCGTTGCCGACGTGCTGCTGTACAGATGGATATGCACAAAGGGCGCAACCGCGTTTTCAAAGCTGTAAGGAAGAGCATTGCAATGGACAATAAATCCGTATTAAATGCAGGTCAATACGACGACAACGTCCGCAAGGTTATGCCGTTTTATGATGAGCGCTGCAGTCATATAATTACTGCCCTTACAAAAAGTATTGACATCATACGGAACGCCGTGGTTTTCTAAATATAAAAACGGTACCGTAAATCATCTCTAAGCAAAATCCCTTTCCGCATCACAAGGAGCGGAAAGGGATTTTTGATTTAAGCCTTAACAGGCGAGTTAAACAGCCGTCAGCCTGTTATTTTGTTTCCTATGCCGTAGGGGTTGCCGAAGTCTGCAAGATAACGCTGAACAGCGGTGGCGTCTTTTATATTCACCCTGCCGTTGCCGTCAACGTCACCGCACAGTAACATTCTGTCTGTGTCGGTGATGGGGTACTCGGCAATATAGCATTGAATGAGAGTTACGTCGCCTATCGTAACCGTACCGTCGCCGTCAACGTCGCCCAGAATGGGAGCCGAATCAAGCAGCACATCGATGCCGAAAGCATACACGTCGTAGGGATGATAATTCGACGCTTCTTCGGGATTGATAGTGTAGAAGGTGAGCAAGCCCTTAGAGGTCATCGCCCTTACGGTAAACGCGTTTGAGCCCCAACCCTTGCGGCAGTCCTTCACGTTGGTAAGGCGGATGTTCTCGGTGGTTCCGTCCTCATAGGTGGCCTTAAGGAGCATATTTTGTCCGTTGTAGGCAAAATTCTCAACCTTGACATCCTTTACGGTCTTGTCGGTGCGGCAGGTAAGACCGGTTATATCAACCCGCTTTCCGAGGTATCTGAGTACGAAGTGATCATCGCCCGAATAGCTGTTCATAGTGATCGTCGCCATGTTACCGTCTATCTCAACGCCGATAAAGAAGCCCATCATGCTGCTGAAGCCATAGACTGTGTTGCTGTCGGTAAGGGTCACAAGCTTTTCGGAGCCGTTTGTGTACGAAACCTTGAACTGCATACCCTTCCAGTTGGGTGAGTAGTACTGCGAGTATTCGGGAACATCCGGCAGCCTTGTTACCGTAAGACCGGAAACGGTATTGTCGATAACCTGAACGGTGTAGTCGTCATAAAGACCCATGTAGCCGAATTTTACGGTGTTGCTGCCGACCTTTTGCAAGGACGTGGTACTGTAGCTTATCGGGTACCCGTCAACCATGCCGTCGTGAATGTCGGCAGCGGTATAATGCTTTACGGTACCGTTTTTAAATGTCGCGGTAAATGCAAGACCTGTAAGGTCGCTTGGGTTGAAGCTGTCGTTGTAGCCGTAATAAGAGTCGTTATAAACATAAACGCGTGTGGGAGCAGATGTTACGGTCAGGTCGCTGAGGGGAGTCGGGACGATGGTGATAGCCATTGGCGTCTCTTGACCCATGTAGTCTATTGTAACATAGTTGTCGCTGCCAACCGTCCAATGCTGCTTGTCCTGGTTTTCGCTCCATGTCACCTTGTAGCCGTCAACCGTATCGCCGACGTTTGCGGTTTTGGTCGTGCCGTCGGTGTTTTTGATGCCTATTACCGCGTCGCTTATGTCGCGCAGGGTGTATTCAAAATAAGATTCGCTTGAGCTGTAGTTGTAATAGTAACCGTCAGAATTTTCGATGAGTGTGGTTGCCGTGGGTCTGACCACCCAAATGCTTTCAACGGGGTTGGGAAGCACATCTACCGGAACCGTTTCGGAATAGCCCAGAAGGCTTACGGTGAGGTAGTTGTCTCCGCCTATCACCCACGGATTACTGTACTGACTGTTGGTTGTGGATATAGCGTGATTCATTATCGCATCGCCCACATGAGCCATTTGAGCGGAGCCGTCGGCAAAGGTGACAAGCAGATTCATGTCGCTGAGAGACGCCCCGTAGTAATGGTAATAACGGATGTCATATTCTCCCGTGTCGGGATTATACGCCGTGTTCCAATAGCCGTTGTTGTTTTCGATAACGGTCGCTCTGTAGCCGCCGATAACGCTTATTCCCGTTACGGGGTTTTCGATCACGGTGGCGGTAGCCTCAACGCTGTGACCCATGTAGGTAATGAGGTATCTGTTGTCGCTGCCTACGGTAAACGGGGTATCGCTTTGACTGTCGGCGCCATAGCTTACATAATAGCCATTGACACTTTCATTCACACAAGACTCTGCCGTGGTGCCGTCCTTAAAGAAGATTTTTACACGCGCATCGCTAAGCGTGTACAATTCGTAGTAGAAGTAATCGGAGTTAGTTCCCGAGATGGGATCATAACGCGAAGATATTCTGCCGTCGGCGTTTTCGATGAGCACGTTTTCGGATGGCGCGAGCAGCTCCAGGTGATCTACGGGATTGGGCTCAACGGTGATGCCCATAGGCGCCTCAACGCCCATATAGGTAACATAGGCGGTGTTGCCGCTTCCCAGGGTGAACGGGGTCTCGCTTTGATTAGAGGTGATACCGATTCTGTAGCCGTCGACGCTGTTGCCCAAAGAGGATGTGACCGTGCTGCCGTCCTTATAGTTTATGCGGACGGGAACGCCGGTTAACTTGTCAAGATAATAATAAAAATAATTCTCGTCCTCGCCGGTCTCGCTGTTGTAACGGCTGGATTCGTAGCCGTCCATATTTTCTATAAGGTTTTGTTCCGGTTCACCCAAAACGGTTATGGATTCAACCGGGTTTTCGGTCACCACAGCGCTCAGGGTCGCGGTCACACCAAGGTATTCAACAAGGATCTCGTTGCTGCCGCCCATTGTCCACGGATTACTTTCTTGGTCGCTGCTGTAGGACACATATCTGCCGTCGAGCACATCTCCGACATGGGTCACGGCGGTGGCGCCGTTCTTGTAATAAACGGTGACCTCCACATCGCTCGTGTCGTATGAGCTGTAATAAAAGTACGGAATATCATACTCATTCGTAACGGGGTTGTATCGGTAACTCCAATGTCCGCCGGCGTTTTCTATAACGGAAACGCCGCCGCCGGTAACCGCGATGGACGCAACGGGGTTTTCCAAAAGGGTATATGGACAGGATACCGTAAAGTCACCGCACTCGACGATCAAATTAACATCGCTTACTTCATCGGAACCTAAGGGATGGCTGATTGTTCTATAGGTGCTTATTTTCTCGTCGCGCACATAGTTGCCGTCGCCGTAATTCCACACGACCTCTTCGCCGTCGGACCATGTGGTTTTTACCGAAAGACCCGTGTAGTCGTCATCGCCTGAATCTTCGTAGCCTTTTATGCAGGTGAGCTTGTCGGGAGGCGATAACAGCTCCATGCCCGTAACGGTGACGCCTCTCTTTACGGTCACCTTGAAGGAGCCATTGTCTTTGTCTCTGATATTTGCCGTAAGAATGCAGCTTTGTCCCGCCTCCAAAACAGCCTTTGCATGGAAGTTGTACATTGTGCCGCCGTTGTCGTTTGAAACGAACAGTTCGCCGTCCTCGGTTTCCATCGTTCCGTAAGTGTCAAGGTTGCCCGTTGATTCAAACACATAGCAGCCCGAGGTTTCGGGAACGAATCTGTACTTGACGATCTCGCCCGAATAGGTCATATCCACGTCCTTCACTTCGTCGAGCGCGATCGGCTCAGGATCGACGACAGTTACCACGCATGTTGCGGTCAGTCCGCGCTCTGAGGTGGCTGTTAATGTGGCTGTGCCGAGCGCCGTGGCATAAGCCGAGCCATACGATACCGACACAACGCTGTCGTCTGAGCTTGTCCAGCTTAACGGCTCATTATAGCTGCCGCTCGGTTCAAAAACGGTATTCAATGACAGCTCCGAACCGATATAAGCCGTCATGGAGGACGGAGTTATTGTAAGGCTGTCCGCGTACGGAATTGTCGCGGCTCCCACGGTGAATCTGCCCGTCTTTGAGGAGTTGTAGAATCTTACCTTGAGCAGATATGTTTTGTTCGCTTCAAGATTATCTGCTATGCGGAAGTTGTGACTGCTTCCGCCGTCGTCATTCTCGCTGATAAGCTCGAAGTCCTCATCGTAAAGATATGCGTAGGTGTCGTTGCTGCCCGCAGACCAGAACACCCAGGGTGCGGTCTCTGCGACAGTCACTTTATAAACAACCGATCCGCCCTTTTCGTTTATGGAGCAGGTCTTGGTCTCGCCTATTGAAAGGGTCTCATATTCCTTGGTGACCACCCTGCAGGTAGCTGTAAGCCCTGCCGAGGAGGTGGCTGTGACGGTGGTCTCGCCCACCTGCTTAAAGGTGATCGTGCCTTCCTCGTCAACCTCGGCAACGCCGGTGTCGGCGGACTCAAAGGTCAAGCTCTGGCTGATTGAATACTCGGGCAGAAAAACGGGTTTGAGCGTCGCCGTTTCGTTGGGGTAGCCGCTTATTCTGTCGCCGTTTTCAAAGCCTAAGGACTGAGCCTGCGGACACTTGATAAGGGTAACCTCAAACGAGCCGGTAGCGGTCTCGCTGCTGAAGCCGAAGTCCAGATAGTACGTATAGCCGCTGCCGAAAATACTCGTAAAAGACAGCTTGCCGCCGGAGGTAGAGTAAATCCTGTTCATTTCCGAGTTAAGCACGGCGCCGTAATATCTTCTGTCTCCGGTCGAATAAACGGCATACTGTCCTTCTTCCTCGGGGATAAACCTGAATCTGGATCTTTCGCCCGGCGAGGTGACGTTGATGGTTTTGGTTTCGCCCGCTGTAATGTCCTCAATAGACTTTACTCTAACGGTGACCGTGTCGGTCAGTCCGCGCTGAGAGGTTGCGGTTATGTCCGCCGTGCCGGCGCTTATCAGGTGAACCTCGCCGTAATCGTCGACTGTTGCAACAGAGGTGTCGGAGGACTGCCAGCTGACGCTTTCGTAAGCCGTGCCGGCGGGCAAAAAGTCTGTGCTCATGTTTATCCACTCGCCCTCGCAGCCCGCAAGGGTGCGGGCGCTTATGGTCATGCTTTCGGCATAGGGAATGGGGCTTACTTTTACGCTGTAGGTTCCCGTGGCGTCATAATAGTCCAGATATGTTTTGAAGTAATATGTTTCTCCCCCGGTAAGCTCGCACGAGAAACGGAAGTTGCTGCCCTGTCCGCCGTAGCTTGCTTCGTTTAGATAATTCAGATCGCCGTCATAAACAACGCCGCAGGGATTCAGCATGCCGCTCGAGCTGAAAACGTAGCTGCGCGATTCTTCGGGAACAAATCTGAACCACGCGGTTTTAAGTTCGTTTGTGATGGTAACGCTCTTGACCTCGTCCTCTTCGATATCGACGTAATCAAGCACGGTAACTGTCACGGTGTCGGTAAAGCCGCTGCCGGTCGTTGCCGTGATTTCGGCGGTGCCCGGGGCTCTTAGCCGCAAATAGCCGTCGTATTCATCCACGTCGGCTATGCTGCTGTCTGAGGTGCTCCACGAAATACTCTCCGACTCGGCGTTTTCGGGGATCATCTGCACGGATAACCGGATACCGTCGCCCGGATAACCGCTCAGACTGCCGTCTCTCACGATGCTTATGCCTGTGGCTGCGGGAACCTCTTCAACGTGAAGATCAAAGGATCCCTTCGTGTCGTTTGAATAGAATCTTGATTTGACGAAGTAGGTATTGCCTGCTTCAAGCTGCGCGATGATCTTAAAGTTGCTGCCGATTCCGCCGTCATCGTTGTAATCGACGGTGTCCATGACGGAGTCGAGCAGATAGCCGTAGGTGTCATAGTCACCCGTGGAATAGAAGCTGTATTTGCCCGTGGTCTCGGGAACAAATTTGTATATTGCCACATCACCCGGGGTGGTGATTCTGACTTCCTTGGGTTCGCCTGCATACACGCTTTCCGCTCCGGCAACGGTTATCTCACATTCCGCTGTAAGGCCGTTGGCAGAGGTGGCGGTAACTGTGGCGACGCCCCCGCCGATACAACGAACCTCGCCGTTGTACGACACGGTCAGCACGCTATCGTCTGAGGATTCCCATGTCACGCTTTCGACCGCGGAATTCTGCGGCGTGAAGCTGACAGAAAGCGGGATGATGTTGCCCACCTTACCCGAAAGCTCCGTGCCCTGAGTGATGTCCATGCCGGTAGCGGTCGGAAGCTCGGTAACGGTGACGTCAAATTCTCCCGTGCTGTTGCTGTAGTTAAAGCCTGCGCACAGATAGTAGGTGACGCCCTCGGTCAGAGCGTACTGCAAATGAAAATTATTGTCCGATTCCGAACTTTTGTAAGTGAGTTGATCTTCATAGCCGTCGTTTAAGGTGCCCAGAATGGCATAGGCGCCGTACGATGCGTTTGAAGAATAAAACTCATAGGTCGCTGTTTTGGGCGCCGTAAACTTAAACTTGGCGAAGTTTCCGCTGTTCGGAATTACCGCTGTCGCCGCCGTGTCGGGCGTCAGGGGGATATAGTCATACACGGTGACCGTGCAGGTGTCGGTGAGCCCGCGCTCCGTGGTAGCGGTGATGACCGCCGTGCCGGGAGTTTTGAAGCTTACCTCGCCGTAATAGCTAACGCTTGCCACCTCGGGAGCCGACGACTCCCAGCTGACATTTTCGTGTACGCTGTTCTCCGGCGACTGCATGGTTTCAAGATAGGTTCTGTAACCCACAAAGCCCGAAAGAGTATTGCCGGACGTTATGGAAATCGACTCTGCATAGGGCACTTCCTCAACATTCAGGTCAAACTCGCCTGTATCCTCGGAATAGTAAAACTGTGCACCAATGTAGCATGTCTCGCCTTCGGTAAGCTGCTTCACAATGCGGAAATGACCGTTGCCGGCGCCGTTGTAATTGCCGGCTATGTGATTCATTTCGCTGTTGTATAAATTGCCGTAGGTTTCAAGGTATTCTCCGTCTGCGGAGCTTGAGTAAAAACCATACGTGCGGGACGCGGGCGCAACAAAGCGGTACATTACCCTTGCGCCCGCCGTGGTTATGGAAACGTGCTGAGGCGTTCCCACCTGGATTTCCTCCGGATCAAGCACGGTGATGGCGGCCTGTGCGCAGGGTCCGCTGGGCACGCTCGCGGTCACGGTAGCCGTGCCGGCAGCCACAAGCCTTACCCGACAGTAGTTTTGGTTCTGGTATGACTGATCTACCTCGACAACCGAGGTATCGGAAGACGTCCACGTAAAGGACTCCTGCGGCGCGTCCGAAGGCGACAGGGTCGCGTCCAGTTGGATTTCGGTACCGGTATAGCCCGAAATCTCGCTGCCTTGAGTGATCGATACCCAATCGGCAGTATCGGACAGCTCGGTATGCAGGTCAAACGTGATTTTGCCCTCGTCGTCATAGTTGTAGCTGTAAAGGCTGAGTCTGAGGTAGTAGGTTTCGCCTGCATAAAGAACTTGGGTTAAACTGAAATTCCTGCCATTGTAGTCGTCATTGTAGTTTATCTGATTCATGTCTTCGTCATACAGATAAGCTACTGTGTCGTGATCGCCCGTAGAATAGAATGTACAGCCGACAGTCTCTTCGGACGTCACGGTATAGTATTGATAGTTGTTTCCTTCCCGCGTGATGGTGACCGTCGTGGTTTCTCCGAGGGTCAGCGTCGGATACGGGTCGTCGGAAACGGCTGCGTCCGTTTCAGCCGCAAATGCCTGAAATGCTCCCGCAGGCACAAGCCCTGCAAGCATAAGCACCGCGAGTAAAACGGACACGGTTTTTTTGATCATGGGATTACCTCCTTAATGATAATTATTCAAGCTTATTGTAACACATATCTGTCAAATAATCAACAAAAAAATACCCAAACGGCAATTATTTATATAAACATCGGCGAATACAGCGATGTATGCGTATTGCCGCGCTTTTCATGCTATATGCGGTGTATTATTTTTGTTTGCCTGAAAGGTGAAATGCAAAAAAGCGCCGCTGAGGGCGCTTTTCGGTTGCTTTTATTCTGCTTTGAAGAATTCGCTGAAGGCTCTGTACGCCATATAGACGTCGGTTTTTGAAACTATCTCAAACGGCGCATGCATCGAGAGCACCGGCACGCCGAGGTCGATAACGTCAACGTTCATGTTGGCGACATACTTTGCTATGGTTCCGCCGCCGCCCAGATCTACTCTGCCGAGCTCGCCGATCTGCCATTGGATGTTGTTGTCCTCGAGCAGCCTGCGGATCTTGCCCATATACTCAGCCGACGCGTCGGAGGTGTCGTATTTGCCGCCGTGACCCGTGTATTTTGAGATGACCACGCCGCCGTTTATATAGCAGCTGTTTTTTGCCTCGAACGCAGAGGCGTAGGTGGGATCGAACGCCGCGTTAACGTCGGCGGAAAGACAGGTGCTTTGCGACACGGCGCGGTAGCCCTCAACACCGTCGCGGCAGGCAAGGTCATAGATGAAATAGCGCAAAAAGTCGCTCTGCATTCCCGTGTTGCCGTCGCTGCCTATCTCTTCCTTGTCGGTAAGATAGGTTATGCAGGTCTGCTCGGGAACCTCCGCGTCAAACGCCGCCATTATCGCGGGATATGCGCACACCTTGTCGTCGTGGCCGTAGCCGCCTATCATGCTGCGGTCAAAGCCGATATCCTTTGCCTTGAAGGACGGCGTAAGGCACAGCTCGGCGGAAAGGAAGTCCGCCTCGGTGATTCCGTACTTCTCGTTGAGTATAGCCATAACGTTGAGCTTTACAAGCTCCTTTTCATCCTCTGCGTCGGGATAGGGGCGCGAGCCCGCAAGAACGTTAAGATCCTCGCCGGTGAACGCCTTTGCCATGGGCTTTGCCGCCTGCTCCTGAGCAAGGTGGGGCAAAAGGTCGGTGACGCAGAAGCAGCTTTCGTCGGGCTCGTCGCCCCAGGAAACGTCAACCGAGGAGCCGTCGCGCTTTACGATAACGCCGCGAAGCGTGAGCGGGATAGCCGTCCATTGATACTTTTTGAGACCGCCGTAGTAATGCGTTTTGAACAGGGCGAGATTGTTTGCCTCGTAAAGCGGGTTGGGCTTGAGGTCTATGCGCGGAGAATCTATGTGAGCGATAGCCAGCCGTGCGCCGTTTTTGACGCCGTTTTTGCCGATGACGGCCAAAGCTATCGCCTTGCCGCGGTTGATGTAATACACCCTGTCGCCGGGCTTGTAGTCCGCGTCGGGATCAAAGGGAACAAAGCCCCTCTTTTCCGCCTCGCAAAGCGTGTAGCGCACAGCCTCGCGCTCTACGGGAGAGGCGTTGAGGAATTTCTTGTAGCCCTCGCAGAACTCGTCCGCCGCCGCAATATCCTCCTTTGAAAGAGCCTTTGCGCCCTTTGGCTCGTTCATAAGCCTTTCGCGCAGCTGCTCGGTTTTTGTTTTTTCATCTGCCATTGTTATCTTCCTTTCGCATGTATATATCAATAATAAAGCTCGTGATATACTTCCTTTGCGTCCTCCACTCTCTGAACATAGTTTCGGGTTTCGTCAAAGGGAATATTCTCGGGAATGATCGTTTTTCCGTCGGAGCTGATGTTAGGATCCTCAAGCCAGCTCTCTACCTGACCCGGACCCGCGTTGTATGCCGCAACGGCGGTTTTTTCATCGCCGAATTCGTCAAGGTGACTTCGCAGCACGGCGCTGCCGTAGTCTATGTTTACCTGCGGGTCGAACAGATCGTCATAGGTGTATTTACCCTCCTCGCCCTTCAGCATCATATAGTGATCAAAGGTGTCGCCCGTTATCTGCATAAGCCCGTAGGCATATGCCGCAGAATGTGCGTTGGGGTCAAAGCCGCTTTCGGTTCTGATGACCGCGTAAATCAGCGCGGGGTCAAGGTTGTACTTGTGCGCCGCCTCGTTGACATATTCGCTGTAGCTCTGGGGATAAGAGGCGTTTTTAAGCTTTTGCTTTGTGTCCTCGTGGTAGTTGGCAGTCAGCAGCACCGCCGCAGCGATAAGAATTGCCAGCACTATGCCCCAAATTATAACGTTACTCTTTTTTTTGCTGCGCGCGCTTCTGCCGCTGTGCCTCTGCCCTGCCATCAGCTCACCTCTTCCGTCAGGCTGTGAGCAAGCGCCTCTGCCGCCGCCCTAAGCCCGTTTATGTCGCCGTTATTCTGTATTATTGTGTCGCAGCTCCTGCGGAAAAACTTCTCGTCAAGCTGCGCGTTTATTCTTTTTCGCGCGTCCCCGGCGCACAGTCCGTCGCGCTGCATTATCCGCTCAAGCCGTATGCCTTCGTCGGCGGTAACTCCGATTATCATGTCGCATATGACGTCTGCGCCCGACTCAAAAAGCTGCGGCGCGTCATATACTACAACGCCATGTTCGCCCCTTAGACGCGCAAAAAGCTCCGCCGTAACAAACGGGTGCACTATGCTGTTGAGCAGCTCTGTGGTCTGTTTGGAGGCAAACGCGCGCTGAGCCAGCAGTCTGCGGTTAGGCGTACCGTCGTCGTTGAGCACGTCGTCGCCGAACTGCGCCGCAATGGTTTTTACGCAGGGCGTTTTTTTGCTGTACAGCGCGGCAACTATTTCGTCCGCGCTTATAACTGTCAGCCCGCTGTCGGCAAATATCCGCGCCACGGTGCTTTTGCCCGCGCCGCTCTGCCCCGTAAGGCCTATAAGCTTATACTTTCTCAAGCTCTATCACCTCAAAGCCCGCCGCGCGAATAAGGCGGTTATACACAGCCAGACCCACGCCGTCGGTTGACGGCAGGCGGGAATACACGGTCGTTATTCCGCCGTCGTCGTCGATTTGGCGCAGGCGGTCAAAAAGAATATGAGCCTGTGCGGCGTAATCTCCCCTTTTGCCCAGCGTTAGGGTTTTTACGTTCAAAAGCGGAATATCCTCGTCGCAGCACAGCGCCGCCGTGCGGTCATCTGCGTGAGCGTTGACATAGTCAATATATGCGCTGTCGCCGCCCTTAAGAAGCACCACGTTCGCCCCGGGCGCATAGTGCTTGTACTTCATGCCCGGGCTTGCCGCCTCGGCTCCTTCCTCGAGCATATGCGTGACGGCGGGATCGATCTCTGTCTTTCCGAGCACCGCCCTGAGCTGCGCCACGGTTATTCCGCCCGGGCGAAGCAGCCTCGGCACATCCGTTGCAAGGGTTATAACCGTGCTTTCCACCCCCACGTCGCAGGCTCCGCCGTCGAGTACCGCGTCAATTTTTCCGTCCATGTCGTTTAGCACATGTTGTGCGGTGGTTGGGCTCGGCGACCCCGAAAGATTTGCGGAGGGCGCCGCAAGGGGAACCCCTGCCTCGCGGATTATCTGCCGCGCAAGCGGATGGGACGGCAGGCGTATAGCCACGGTGTCAAGCCCTGCCGAAACCTCCTTGGGTATAACGTCGGAGCGCTTCATAATTATCGTGAGAGGTCCCGGCCAGTAGGCGCGTGCGAGCCTTTCGGCGCCGTCGGGTATCTCTTTT
The DNA here is from genome assembly GCA_902798365.1 of uncultured Ruminococcus sp. Taxonomy (GTDB): domain Bacteria; phylum Bacillota; class Clostridia; order Oscillospirales; family Acutalibacteraceae; genus Ruminococcoides. The sequence continues at coordinate 10,835 of CADBWP010000006.1, read as the reverse complement.
ACCAAACCGTATTTTTCAATATCGGAAAAATCAGCTATATGAACTATCAGCGGATTGTCCATTGGGCGACCCTTTGCGGCAAATATCTTTGCCACGGCTCCGCCGTTGAGCGCGTCAGCCGCAAGCCCGTAAACCGTCTCGGTGGGTATGCCGACGATGCCGCCGCGCCTGAGTATCTCGGCGGCGGTTTTGGTTTGGCTTTTATCCAAAAGAAGTGTTTTCATCGGTTGCTTTCCATGCTCTCCTTAAGCTTTTCGGCTCTGTCGGCGGTGATCAGCGCGTCGATCACCTCGTCAAGGTTGCCGTTCAAAATGTCCTCAAGCTTGTACAGGGTCAGTCCTATGCGGTGGTCGGTCATCCTGCCCTGCGGATAGTTATAGGTGCGTATGCGTTCGCTGCGGTCGCCCGTGCCGACCTGAGATTTTCGGTCGGCTGCGATCTCGCTCGCCTGCTTGTCCTGCTTTTCCTTTAGCAGGCGGCTTTTCAGCACCTTAAGAGCCTTGTCCTTGTTTTTGTACTGACTGCGCTCGTCCTGACACTCAACCACCGTGCCCGTGGGGAGGTGGGTTATCCTTATTGCGGAGCTGGTCTTGTTGATGTGCTGACCGCCTGCGCCGCTTGAACGGAAGGTGTCTATCTTCAAATCTGCGGGGTTTATCTCAAGCTCAACATCGTCCGCCTCGGGAAGCACGGCAACGGTGGTAGTAGAGGTATGCACGCGTCCCTGACTTTCGGTTTCGGGCACGCGCTGAACGCGGTGAACGCCGCTTTCGTACTTAAAGCGCGAATACGCTCCCTCGCCCTCTACCATAAACGAGATCTCCTTGTAGCCGCCAAGCTCGGTTTCGTTGGTGTTTACGATCTCTATGCGGTAGCCGCGCCGCTCGGCATACATGGAATACATTCTGAACAGCACCGCCGAAAACAGCGCGCTCTCCTCTCCGCCTGCGCCGCCGCGTATCTCTATGATAACATTGCGGTCATCGTTGGGATCCTTGGGCAGCAGCAGTATTTTAAGCTCCTCGGCAAGTCGCTCAATGTCCTCCTTCGCCTGGTCAAGCTCCGCCTGCGCGAGCTCTTTTAATTCCGAATCGGAATTATCATTCAGTATTTCAAGGCTGTCGCTCTCGCTTTGAAGGGCTTTTTTATACTCGCGGTAGGTCAGCACGATCTCCTCAATGGATTTGATCTCTTTCATAACGCGCTGATATTCGCCGGGGTCTGAGGCGACCGACGGCTCGTACAGCCTTCTGTTGAGCTCGGAATATCTTTTGTCAAAAATCTCTATTCTTTCAAACATCATTTTGCTCCGTTGTGTTTTCGGTGATTATCTTCCTGATTCGTTTCTCTATTCTTGAACGCGGTGCGAGGATCTCGTGACCGCAGCCAAGGCAGCGCAGCTTAAAGTCCATGCCGACGCGAAGCACCTCAAACCGTTTTTCGCCGCAGGGGTGAGGTTTTTTCATCTCTACCCTGTCGCCCACACGCACATCCAAGAAAACCACCTCCGAAGTTGTTTTTTATATTATACTACAAACCTGCCGATTAATCAAGAGCACAGGTGCCTGTGGGCTGCCCGTATAAGGCTTATTGCCATTATTCGGAACCTTGAAGCTTCCTATCATAAAACAAAAGAGGCAGAAAGCCTGCCTCTACTGTTTTTGGTATTATTATCATTTGAAATCAATTATATATAATCGAACGGCAAATCATTCTCGCCCAGCGTCAGGTCGATGGTAGTTTCCTCGACCGGGTTCTGCTGCTGTTCCGTTTCGCCCGGAGCTGTCGGCTCATTATCCGTAGCAGGCTGCTCCTGCACGGTCGGAGTTTCCTCAGTCGTAGGCTCTTCGGTAGGAGCCTGCTCGGTCACAGCCTCTTCGGTCGCAGCTTGTTCGGCAGTAGCCTGTTCGGGCTTTTCGGTTGTGTCGGGCACAGAAACAGTAGTGCTTTGCACGGTGGGCGGCTCGGGAATATCTGCGTGCTTAACTTCTCCGATATCATAATCGAGCTCATAATCTGCCAGATACATCATTATGAAGGTAGCGTCCAGAATCCGCAGGCCGTCGCCGTCGATGTCGCCTCTCAGCTCGATAATCCCACCCCCAGCTGCGGGGGTACGCCGGCAAAGTCCCCTTCAAGGGGTTGTGCAAACCACCCGTTCAACGGGTGGTTTTGATTTATTAAACTTCTACTTCACCCTCAAACACCTTTTCGGCGTTGCCCGTCATATAAACGGTTTCGTCGGTGTAGTTGATGATGAGGTCGCCGCCTATGAGCTTGACCTTTATGTCCTCGCCCTTCTTGCAGTAGCCGTTTTCGCACGCTGCAACCGCCACGGCGCACGCGCCCGTGCCGCATGCCCAGGTCTCGCCCGAGCCGCGCTCCCAAACGCGCATTTTTATGGTGTGCTCGTCAATAACGGTGACGAACTCGGTGTTGACCCTCTCGGGGAAGAGGCTGTTGTACTCAAACTCGGGGCCGATGGTTTCAAGGTCGAGGTGGTCTATGCCGCCGTCAACAAACACCACGCAATGTGGGTTGCCCATTGAAACACAGGTGATCTTGTACTTTTTGCCTGCGATCTCAACCTCGCGGTCAACCACCTTATCGCCGTCCAGCGCAACGGGGATCTGCTTCGGCTCGAGGATCGCCTTGCCCATATCTACGCGCAGGGTGGTCACCTCGCCGTCGTTTGTGTATGCCTTAAGCTTCTTTATTCCGCTGAGGGTCTCGATGGTGATCTCGCTCTTTTCGTTGTAATCGACCATGCCGTGATCGTACAGGAACTTGCCCACGCAGCGTATGCCGTTGCCGCACATCTTGCCCTCGCTGCCGTCGCGGTTGTACATCTTCATCTGAGCGTCTGCGACCTTTGAAGGCGCCACAAGAATAACGCCGTCGCCGCCTATGCCGAAGTGGCGGTCGGAAAGGCGAACCGCAAGCGCCTCGGGGTTGTTTATCCATTGCTCAAAGGTTGAGAAGTAGATATAGTCGTTGCCGATGCCCTGCATTTTTGAGAACTTGAGCTTAAGCTTTCTGTCGCGCATTTGGTTGATGTTGACAAGCTCGGTGCTGTGCTGCGAATAACGGCTCTTAAGGCAGTCTGCCAAAGCGTTTGCCGTGTCGAGCGAGGTAAGGCAGGGAATGTTTCTCTCAACCGTCTTGCGGCGAATCTTAACCGAGTCGCGCGAGGGGATCCTGCCCTTTGCCGAGGTCGAGATGACGTACTGGATCTTGCCCGACTCGATGAGGGTGAGCGTATTGTTGGTTTCGGACTCGTGGATCTTCTTAACGCTGACAGCGTCTATGCCGTACTTGCCCAGCACCGCTGCCGTGCCCTCGGTGGAATAAATGCGGAAGCCGAGGTCGGCGTACTTCTTTGCGATCTCGCCTATCTCCGCCTTATCGGAATCCCTCACGGTGATAAACACGCCGCCGTTCTTCTTCATCTTGTAGCCCGCGGCGATAAGTCCCTTGTACAGAGCCTCCTCAAGTGTGCCCGCGATGCCAAGCACCTCGCCGGTTGACTTCATCTCGGGGCCGAGGTGGTTATCGACGTTTATCAGCTTTTCAAAGCTGAACACCGGAACCTTGACGGCGACATAGGGGCTCTTGCGGTAAAGGCCCGTGCCGTAGCCCATGTCCTTAAGCCTTTCGCCCAGCATGGCTCTTGTGGCAAGATCGACCATGGGAACGCCCGTCACCTTGCTGATGTAGGGGATCGTTCTGGACGAACGCGGATTTACCTCAATTACATAAAGCTCGTTGTTATAGATGAGGTACTGGATGTTGACCAAGCCCTTGGTGCGCAGGTCAAGCGCAAGGTTGCGCGAGCTTTCTACTATTATCTTGGTCATCTCGTCCGAGATGTTCCAGGCGGGATATACCGCGATGGAGTCGCCCGAGTGAACGCCCGCGCGCTCAACGTGCTCCATAATGCCGGGAATGAGGATGTCGTCGCCGTCGCAGATGGCATCTACCTCTATCTCGGTGCCCTGAAGGTATTTATCTATAAGTATGGGGTTTTCAATGTTCTGTGCGAGGATGATCGCCATATACTCCCTGACGTCGTCCTCGTTGAAGGCGATTATCATGTTCTGACCGCCCAGCACATATGACGGGCGGAGCAGCACGGGATAGCCGATGGTTTCGGCAACGCCCAGCGCCTCCTCGGTGGTCATTACGGTAACGCCCTTGGGTCGCTTGATGTGATACTTTTCAAGCAGCGCGTCAAAGCGTTCTCTGTCCTCTGCCATGTCAATGGCGTCGTAGGAGGTGCCCAGAATGTTAACGCCCTTGTCGCTCATAAACTTTGTGAGCTTTATAGCGGTCTGTCCGCCGAACGCCACAACGACGCCGTAGGGCTTTTCGGTGGCGATGATGCCCATTACGTCCTCGTTTGTGAGCGGTTCAAAATAAAGCCTGTCGGCGGTGTCAAAGTCGGTGGAAACGGTCTCGGGGTTGTTGTTTACGATAACAACGTCGTAGCCCGCCTGCTTAAGCGCCCAGACGCAATGCACCGAGGCGTAGTCAAATTCTATGCCCTGACCTATTCTTATGGGACCCGAGCCGAAAACTATAACGGTCTTTTTATCGCTCTTTTTGTTCTCGATAAACTGAGCCGCCTCGTTTTCTTTGTCAAAGGTAGAATAGAAGTACGGGGTCTGAGCCTCAAACTCGGCAGCGCAGGTGTCAACCATTTTATACACGGGAATCATCGGATCCTTTACCTCGCAGCCCGAGAGCTCGGTTATGGTTTTGTCGAGGAAGCCCATGTGCTTGGCGCGGGTGTAAAGCTCGTCGGTAAGCTTGCCGCCGACAAGCTCCGCCTCCATGTCGATAAGGTTTTTGAGCTTTGCAAGGAACCACTCGTCTATCATGGTTATCTCGTGGATCTCCTCAAAGCTTACGCCGCGCTTGATTGCCTCGTAAAGGCAGAATATGCGTCTGTCGTCGCACACGCTCAGACGGTCAACCACCGAAGCGCGCGACATCTGCTCAAACTCCTTGTCGTTGAGGGTGTTGTGAGAGATCTCCGCTCCGCGCACAGCCTTCATAATAGCCTGCTCAAAGGTAGGAGCTATTGCCATTACCTCGCCCGTCGCCTTCATCTGGGTGCCGAGGGTGCGCTTTGCATAAACGAATTTGTCAAACGGCCACTTGGGGAATTTTACGACCACATAGTCTATCGCGGGCTCAAAGCAGGCGTAGGTGGTGCCTGTAACGGCGTTCTTTATCTCGCTGAGGCTGAAGCCGATGGCGATCTTTGCCGCAACCTTGGCAATGGGATAACCCGTAGCCTTTGAAGCCAGCGCCGAGGAACGCGACACACGGGGGTTGACCTCGATTACCGCGTATTCAAAGCTTTCGGGGTCAAGTGCGAACTGGCAGTTGCAGCCGCCCTCTACCTTAAGCGCGGATACTATGTTGAGAGCTGCGCTGCGCAGCATCTGGTATTCCTTGTCGGAGAGCGTCACCGCGGGGGCGATAACTATTGAGTCGCCCGTGTGAACGCCGACGGGGTCAAAGTTCTCCATGGAGCAGACTGTGATGACGTTGCCCTGAGAATCGCGGATGACCTCGAACTCGATCTCCTTCCAGCCAGATATGCATTTTTCAACAAGCACCTGAGTAATGGGCGAAAGCTCAAGACCGTTGGAGGTTATCTCTACAAGCTCCTCCTCGTTGTTGACTATTCCGCCGCCTGTGCCGCCAAGGGTAAAGGCGGGACGGATGATGACGGGATAACCAATCTCCTCGGCAAATTTAATTGCCGAAGGAACGTCGTTTACCACCGTTGAGGGGATAACGGGCTGATTGATGGACATCATGGTGTCCTTGAACATCTGTCTGTCCTCGGCCTTGTCTATGGTTTCGGGGTTTGCGCCCAAAAGCTTTACGCCGTACTCGTCCAAAAAGCCCTCCTTGGCAAGCTGCATGGACAGCGTAAGACCCGTCTGACCGCCCAGTGTTGAGAGAAGGCTGTCGGGGCGCTCCTTTTTGATTATTCTTTTTACCGTTTCAAGCGTAAGCGGCTCGATATAAACCTTGTCCGCCATGGCGTTGTCGGTCATAATCGTTGCGGGGTTCGAGTTTACCAGAATAACCTCAAGACCCTCTTCCTTGAGCGCGCGGCATGCCTGCGTGCCCGCATAGTCAAACTCAGCCGCCTGTCCGATGACGATAGGACCGGAGCCGATTACCATTACTCTTTTTATATCCTTTTTAAGTGGCATATAATCATTCCCTTTATTTCAAAATATCCTGACAATTGCTTTGTGTGGTCAATATCAAGCCTTGTTTTCCTTCATCATATCAATGAACCTGTCAAACAGGAACGCGGTTTCCTGGGGGCCGCCGCACGCCTCGGGGTGGAACTGAACCGAAAAGGCGGGCTCGTCGGTGTAATTTACGCCCTCGCAGGTGTTGTCGTTGCCGTTTACAAAGCTCACCTCGGCATTTTGGGGAAGGGCGTCGCTCACAACGGCGTAGCCGTGGTTTTGCGAGGTTATATATACCCTGCCGGTGGCAAGCTCCTTAACGGGCTGGTTTGCTCCGCGGTGACCGTATTTCAGCTTTTCGGTCTTGCCGCCCTTTGCCAGCGCAAGAAGCTGGTGACCCAGGCATATGCCGAACAGCGGCACCTTATTATCGCACAGCTTTTTGATCTCTTCGATGACCGCGGTGTTCTTTTCGGGGTCTCCGGGGCCGTTTGAAAGCATTACGCCGTCGGGCTCCATGGCGATTATCTCCTCAGCCGTGGTGTGAGCGGGAACGACCGTGAGGTCGCAGCCGCGCTTAAGCAGCTCGCGCTCGATGTTGTGCTTTGCGCCAAAGTCCATCAGCACGACCCTGTATTTGGGATCGTCACAGTCGATATTAATATTCTCCTGCGCCGTGGTGTTCTCTACGGCGTCGGTGATAACGTACTTTTTAAGCTCCTCCAGCTCGGCGTCGGTAACGCCGGGGGTGTATTTTATCTTGCAGTTGAGCACGCCGTATTCGCGCACTATGCGAGTGAGAGCGCGTGTGTCAAGTCCGCATATCGCGGGGATCCCGCTCTCTTTTAAAAAGGTGTCAAGATCACCCTCGCAACGGAAGTTGGAAGGCACTTGGCACCATTCACGTACAATATAGCCCTTAAGCACAGGGGATTCGCTCTCGAAATCGGAGGGGATCACACCGTAATTGCCAATAAGGGGGAATGTCTGGATAACCACCTGACCGTAATAGCTGGGGTCGGTGAGTGTCTCAAGATAGCCTGTCATCGCGGTGGTGAAAACAAGCTCTCCCGTCGTTTCTTTTTCGGCGCCAAACGCCTTGCCCTCAAAAACCATTCCGTTTTCGAGAACGAGATATGCAGTACGGCTCATAATAATACTTCCTTTCGGTTTATATGCTTATATGATTAATTGATTGCGTTGTCAGTTTTGATATGTCCTTATAACCTGCTTGGCTATTTCAAGGCGGCTCAGCCTTTGATCCATAGCCTGCTTTTCAAGATAGCGGTGTGCCTGCTCCTCGGACATGCCCAGACAGGTGACAAGCAGAAGCTTTGCCCTGTCGATCATTTTTATGTCTTCGACCATGGTTTTAAGCTCCTCGTTTTCGCGCACTACGCTCAGCAGCCTCGTGCGAAAGCAGTCGATAAAGCACAAATAGTGGTGAAACAGGTGCTTGTTGAGCGGCTTTGCTATCACCAGCACGCCGTGGTCAGTCAGCATGTCGCTCACCTCGTCGGCGTTTTTCTGCGGAACTATCACCACCACGCCGGCGCGCGTTGTCTTGGCAAGGCGCAGCGAAAGCTCTATGCCGGTTTCGTCGGGAAGCGGAGCGTTTATAAGAATAAGGTCGTATTCGCCGCTCTCGGTCTTTTGCGCCGCTCCGTAAGCGGAGCAAGCAGCGTCGGTGCAGGCATAACCCTCCGCCTTAAGCAGCTCGCCGAGCGCAGTCGCGCCCGATCCCACGGGTGACACAAGCAAAACACGTTTCACAGCCTCACCACCCACAGTCTTTGTTCAACATATTATTGTACAGGATTTGACCCGTTTTTTATTTTCATATTAGAAAAATAAAACATTTTTTGATTATACACAAAAATTTCGGCACAGCATCGCATAATTCCGTTGCGCACGCGTCAGGAAATCCCCGATTTTGCAAGCCGCGCCAGCACAAGCTGCGCGCACAGTCCCGTGAAAAGTCCGGCAAGACAGCCCGAAACCAGCAAAAACGGGTAATACATAAGCAGAGCCGGGGTTTTGGTAACAAGCAGCGCCGCTGCCATCTGACCGGTATTGTGCAGGACGGCGCCGAGCACGCCGGCAGCCCAAATGTGCTTTTCATCTATTATTCTTCTTAGCGGGATCATGCCCGCAAGGCAAAGAAACGCGCCGCACGCGCTGTACAGCAGCGCCATAAGGTTGCCGCAGAACACCGCGCCAAGAAGCACTCGCACAAAAACCAGCATACACACCTCGCCGGCGCGAAAACGGTACAGGGCATATACGGTGATGATGTTTGCAAGCCCGAGCTTTATTCCGGGTATGGGAAAGGGATTTGGTATTTGCAGCTCAACAATGAAGATTATCAGGGCAAGGGCGGTCAGCACGCCCAGCCTTGCAAGTCTTTTTACGCTCATAAGCTACTCCGATATGGCGTCAACGCCGCCGTCGGCGTCGGCAAATTCAATGACGAGGCGGTTGGGCAGGCAGACTATCGGCATGGCGGAGCTTTCAAGCCAACCCATATGAACGCAGGTTTTGTCGGGACATTCGGCGGACTGCACGCGGATCCTGCCGTCCTTTATCTCTACCGTATTTGTTTTGCCGCCGTATTCCACGGTAAAGACCTCATCCGCCGCCGTGCTCAGGTCGATCGTGCGCACGGTTTTGCCGTCGCTTATCACGTTGACCGTATTCTTTTTAGGCGAGAGCAGCACCCAAGCGCTCCCGATAACGCCCGCCGCGAATATTGCGGCGCACACCAATATTATGATTTTCTGTTTCAAAGCCCCGTCCTCACATTTTTGTTTCTGTCATTATAACGCAAAGAAGCAGAAATTTCAATTATTTGTTGATTATTCGCTCCTCAAAAGGTATAATTGTTTCAGCATATAAAATATTCAGAGGTGCCATATGAGCAACACAAAGCTTCACATACAAAACGGCAGCTGTCCCGTTTACAAAAAATGCGGGGGATGTCAGCTTCAAAACCTGAGCTATCCCGAGCAGCTCAAATTCAAGCAGCGCAAGGTCGAAAAGCTACTCGGCCGCTTTTGCCGCGTTGAGCCCATAATAGGCATGGAGGAGCCCTACCACTACCGCAACAAGGTTCAGGCGGCGTTTTACACCAACCGTCAGGGCAAGATCATCTCGGGCGTGTATCAGTCGGGCACCCACCATGTGGTGGGCATAGACTCCTGCATGATAGAGGACAGGCTCGCCGACAAGATAATAGTCGCCGTGAGGAAGCTGCTGCCGTCATTTAAGATGACCACCTATAACGAGGACGCGCGAAAGGGCTTTTTGCGCCATGTGCTTGTAAAGCGCGGCTTTGCCACGGGGCAGGTAATGCTTGTGCTTGTCACCGCAACGCCCGTGTTCCCGTCAAAAAACAACTTTGTCGGGGCGATAAGGGCTCAGTTTCCGCAAATAACCACGGTCGTGCAGAGCATAAACCCACACGCCACAAACCTTGTGCTCGGCGACAGGCAAAGCGTGCTGTACGGCAAGGGGTACATTGAGGACGAGCTGTGCGGCTGCCGGTTTCGGATCTCTCCCAAAAGCTTTTACCAGATAAACCCCGTGCAGACCGAGGTGCTGTACGGCAAGGCGATAGAATTTGCCGGCCTGCGCGGCAGCGAGACCGTGCTTGACACCTACTGCGGCATTGGCACCATAGGCATAATAGCGGCGAAGCACGGCGCAGGCAGGGTAATAGGAGCCGAGCTCAACGGCGACGCGGTGCGTGACGCGATAGTTAACGCGAAGCTGAACGGGCTGAAAAACATCCGCTTTTACAAGACGGACGCAGGCGATTTTATGCGCGAGGCGGCGCGCGAAAGCGAACGCCCCGACGTGGTGTTTATGGATCCGCCCAGAGCCGGCAGCAGCGAGGTGTTTTTGGACGCGCTTACTTTGATGTCGCCCAAAACCGTGGTGTATGTTTCCTGCAATCCCGAGACCCTCGCCCGCGACCTCGACCACCTATGCAAGCACAGCGCTTACAAAATCAAAAAAATCCAGCCCGTAGATATGTTCCCCCACACTCAGCATGTGGAGTGCGTTGCGTTGCTGACAAGGGATAAAAACAGCCGAAAATCATAAAAATGAGGCTGTCGCAAATTGAAAGATTTTGCGGCAGCCTTTGGTCTTGAATGAATTATTGAATATTACGCTTGCAACAATGCGCAACAAACCTGAGGGTGGAGTTTTCCATCCTCTTTTTGCATAATGTTGAAAGATTCAGCGGATTTATGCAGCCTCCTTTTTGAACAAATCCACACCTAAACGTTCGTCAAGTGTTCTGTTCCACAGTTTCTTGATGTTGAAAGCAAATGCGAGCAGGAAAAACTGTGTTTCGGTTTTGTCTTTGCTTCGCACAAAAAAGCGACGAAAATCCCGATCTTGCTTTATAACACCAAAAGCACCCTCAACCTGAATAGATCGGTTCATTCTCATAAGTATTCCTTCTTCGGTAGTGATCCTCTTGGTCGCTTCCGTCTTTTGCCTTGCCATCGTTTTTGAGAATCCGACCTTGCGGTTCTCGTACTTGCCCTTGTAGCACTTCTCGCGGTGAGGGCAACCTTTACAGTTTTCGCAAATGTAATAGGATTT
>CADBWP010000005.1 GCA_902798365.1 uncultured Ruminococcus sp. | reverse complement strand
AACTTTTGACACAAAAGAATTAAAAAAATCTGTAAAAAAGATAAAAAAACTATGTACAAATGCAAAAATATTTGATACAATATGTAATGCTACGTCCGTAAGGCAAAACGAGGCGGATCTGATCGCCGCTCAGTCGGACTTTATGATAGTAATAGGAGACCGGCACAGCTCCAACACAGGCAAGTTATATGACATTTGCAAAAGGCGCTGCCAAAACACCGTGCTCATAGAGACCGCCGCCGAGCTCAGCTTGGATCGCGTTCGCGCTGCCAGACAGATTGGCGTAACCGCAGGGGCTTCAACGCCTGCGAGGATAATAAAGGAGGTACTGGATACAATGAGTGAAGAAATCAAATCCGGTGAAACAACAAATCTTGAAGAATCTTTTGAGGAGCTGCTTGAAGAATCCCTCAAAAACTTAAATACAAATGAGAGGGTAATGGGTACAGTCCTTAGCATCGCGCCTAACGAAGTACAGGTTGACGTCGGCAGAAAACAAACGGGCTTTATTCCCGTAAGCGAACTGTCCAACGATCCCAACGCGAAGCCCGAGGATATTGTCAAGGTCGGCGACGAGGTAGAGCTGCTGATCATGAAGACAAACGACCAGGAAGGCACCATCATGCTTTCCAAGCGCAGAGTAGATGCTCAGAAGGGATGGGAAGAGCTTCAGGAGAAGGTTGACTCTCAGGAGATCCTTACCGCAAAGGTTACCGAGGCCGTCAAGGGCGGCGTGATCGTTATATATAACGGCGTAAGAGTGTTTATCCCCGCTTCTCAGGCTACCGCAACACGCGACGAGAGCCTTGAGGATCTTGTGGGACAGGAGGTCAACTTCCGTCTTATCGAGGTTTCACAGCGCGGAAGATATAAAAGAGCCATCGGTTCCATCCGCAGCGTGCTCAAGGAGCAGAGAGCCGCACAGCGCGAGGAGTTCTGGAAGAACTGCGAGATCGGCAAGCGCTACAAGGGCGTTGTAAAGTCCCTTACCAGCTACGGCGCGTTTGTAGATCTGGGCGGCGTGTTCGGCATGATCCACATTTCCGAGCTTTCGTGGACTCACATCAAGCACCCCAGCGAGGTTGTTAACGTGGGCGACACCGTTGACGTATATGTAAAGGACATCAGCGAGGATCCCAAGAAGATCTCTCTCGGCTTCAAGAACGCCGAGGACAATCCGTGGGAGATCCTCAAGAGAGATTATCCCGAGGGAACCGTTTGCAAGGCTACCATCGTCGGTCTTACCACCTTCGGCGCCTTTGCCAACATCATTCCCGGCATCGACGGTCTTATCCACATCTCGCAGATCGCCAACAAGAGAATCGACAAGCCCGCCGACATCCTCAGCGTGGGCGAGGTTGTTGACGCAAAAATTACCGCTATCGACTTTGACAAAAAGCGCGTAAGCCTTTCCATGAGAGCGCTTTTGCCCGCCGACGAGCAGGCTCCCGTAAGAGCTCCCAAGAAGGCGGAGGCTGCCGAAGCAGTTGAAGAGGCTGCCGAGGAAGCCGCCGAGGAGACTGTTGCCGAGGTTGCCGAAGAGGCTGCTGCCGAGGTTGCCGAGGCTGCCGAAGAGGCTGCTGCCGAGTAATTTGTACATTTCAGGGCACTCTATCCGAGTGCCCTTTTTGTATTGTTTATAAGAAGGAGTATAAAATGACCCCAAAGGAAGAATTTTTGGAGATATACAAAACCCACATCACGCGCAGGGGAGCCGACGAGCTGCTCGACTGGATCCTCCGCACCGATTTCTTTACCGCTCCGGCAAGCACACGCTACCATTGCTCCTGTGAGGGAGGTCTTGCCATGCATTCGGTCAATGTTTTTAACACCATGATGGAAAAACATTTTGACGAGGAGACCGACAGCATCGAGAGCTTTGCTATCTGCGGACTTCTGCACGATTTGTGCAAGGCGCAGTTTTACAAGGTGTCGTCACGCAATGTAAAAAACGAAAAGACGGGACAATGGGAAAAGGTGCCCTATTATGCCATCGAGGATCAGTTTCCCTACGGTCACGGCGAAAAATCGGTGTTTCTTATAGAGCGCAAAATGCGCCTTAAGCTTGACGAGGCAATGGCAATACGCTGGCATATGGGCGAGTTCGGCGACAAAAACAGCAACACCATCAGCCAGGCGTACGACCTTTATCCCCTCGCGGTAAAGCTGCACCTTGCAGACCTGGAATCGACCTTTCTGCGTGAAAAGGGCACCTCTGCCGTGGCAAAATAAGGAGAGCATATGGACAAAACCGAGGCTATGCAGCGCATTGACGAGCTGACAAGGATAATTGAATACCACAACAACCTCTACTACAACCAAGACGAGCCCGAGATCTCGGATTTTGAGTACGACAGGCTGCTGCGCGAGCTCGAAAACCTTGAGGACGAGTATCCCGAGCTGCGCCGCGCAGATTCCCCCACAAGCCGCGTGGGCGGCAGCGCAGGCGAAAAGTTTTCTCCGGTAACTCACGCCGTCCCCATGGAAAGCCTGCACGACAGCTTTTCGCACGACGAGCTGCGCGACTTTGACCGCCGCGTGCGCGAGGCTGCGCCTGATGTAAAATATGTGGTCGAGCCCAAATTTGACGGCCTGTCGGTGTCATGCGAATACCGAAACGGCGTGTTTGTGCGCGGCTCCACCCGTGGCGACGGAACAACGGGCGAGGACGTTACCGACAACCTGATGACCATAAAAAGCCTTCCCAAGCGAATAACGGGCGCACCTGAGTTTTTGGAGGTGCGCGGCGAGGTCTATATGTCGTTCAAAAGCTTTGAGGAGCTTGTGCGCCGCCAGGAGGAAAACGAGGAAAAGCCTGCCAAAAATCCGCGCAACGCTGCCGCGGGCTCGCTGCGGCAGAAGAACGCCGAAATCACAGCCCAACGCGCGCTCGACATTTTTGTTTTCAACATTCAGCAGATCACGGGTAAGACGCTTTCCTCACACAGCGACAGCCTTGCCTACCTTAAGCAGCTCGGCTTTCCCACGTCGTTTTACAGCGTGTATGACAACATCGAGGACGTTATAGAGCAGATAGAAAAAATAGGAGACAACCGCGGCAGCTACGGCTACGCCATAGACGGCGCGGTGGTAAAGGTTGACAGCTTTGACACACGCGCTCTGCTGGGCAGCACCGCAAAGTACCCCAAGTGGGCGGAGGCGTACAAGTATCCGCCCGAGGAAAAGCCGACGCGGCTGCTCGATATCGAGATAAACGTGGGCAGAACCGGCGTGCTGACCCCCGTGGGCGTTTTTGAGCCCGTTCAGCTTGCGGGCACCACCGTAAGCCGCGCCACCCTGCACAACCGCGATTTTATAGAGGAAAAGCAGATCTGCGTGGGCGACACGGTCATAATCCGCAAGGCAGGCGAGATCATCCCCGAGGTGCTGTCGGTCAGCGAACATGCGCCTAACGCTCTGCCGTTTGAGTTTCCCGCCCTTTGCCCCTCGTGCGGAAGTCCCGTTTCTCAGGACGACGAGGCGGCGGTGCGCTGCACCAACACCGACTGCCCGGCTCAGCTTATGCGCCATCTTATCCACTTTGTAAGCCGCGACGCAATGGATGTTGACGGTCTGGGACCCGCCGTGCTCGAGCAGCTTTCGGCGGCAGGACTGGTAAAATCGCCTGCCGACCTTTACCGCCTGACGGCAGATGACATAGCCGCGCTCGACCGCAAGGCGGAAAAATCCGCAAACAACCTTATCGCCGCCCTCGAAAAATCAAAGCAGAACGAGCTGTACCGCCTGCTGTACGCCCTCGGCGTGCGCAACATCGGGCTTAAGGCGGCAAAGCTTGTCTGCCAAAGCTTTGCTACGATCGACGACATTATGAACGCCTCCGCGGAGGATTATGAAAAAATAGACGGCTTCGGCAAAATAATGGCTCAAAGCCTTGAAAACTATTTTTCACTCGACAGCACGCGCGCCCTTATAGCCCAGCTCAAGGAGGTGGGGCTAAAGATGAAGCCCTCGCCGCAAAAGCAGTCGGGCGGCATATTTGAGGGCAAGACCTTTGTGCTCACGGGTACTCTGCCCACCATGACGCGCAGCGAGGCAGGCAAGCTCATCGAAAAGCACGGCGGCAAAACCTCTTCCTCGGTTTCCAAAAAAACAAGCTACGTGCTGGCAGGCGAGGATAAAAACAGACCAAGTCAAACGGCTTGGTCTATTTTTTTGCCTGACGGCATATACTCTAATATACCAATTCAGGAGGAATGTAAAATGCGAAAAGAATCACAACAACTTACGGACATGCGCTTTGCACAGGCGGCGTCGTGCCTTACGCCCAAGCTCTACAAGCGGCTTGTGCCGTTTTTTTCACGCTTTGAGCAAACCGCGCGTGAGATACGCCTGCGCCTTGACCGCCCGCTTTCGGTCACCTGCGCCGACGCTGTGTATTTTGTCACCGAGGACGGGCTTCTCACACGGGATTTGGGCGGCGACCTGCTTAGCTGCACCGAAAAGGACATCGAGGCGGTGTTTGACGCGGTCTGCGCCTATTCCGTCTATGCCAGACAGGACGAGATCTCGGGCGGCTTCGTCACCCTCAGCGGCGGCCACCGCGCAGGCATCTGCGGCACGGCGGTGACCGACGGCGGCAAAATCACCAACGTGCGCTCCATCACCTCTATCAACATCAGAATAGCGCGCGAGGTGCGCGGCAGCGCCCTGCCCTTGTATGAAAAATTCCGCGAGGGCGGCGGACTGCTCATCTGCGGCGCACCCTGCTCGGGCAAAACTACCGTCCTGCGCGACCTTGCGCGGCTCATATCCTACGACTGCATCGCCTCGCTCATAGACGAACGCGGCGAGCTTGCCGGGTACGCACACGGCGAGTTTCAGAACGACGTGGGGCTTTGCGACGTTTTTGACGGCTACCCCAAGGCAGAGGCTATGCAGCAGGCGCTCAGGGGCATGTCGCCTCAGGTCATACTGTGCGACGAAATCGGCTCCGAGGCGGATGTTCGCGCCGTCGAGGGCTGTGTAAACAGCGGCGTAAGGGTGATAGCCACCATGCACGCAGGCAGCGCCGCAGAGCTTAAGGCGCGCCCCATTTACAGGCGGCTTTCGGCAACGGGTGCGTTTTCCGACCTTGTGTTTTTGTCGGACAGGCATCAGGCAGGCAAAATTTCGCGCATAGTAAGGGTCGGTGATACCGTTGCTGCTTAAGGTGGCGGGCGCCGTGCTGCTTGCGGCGGCAGGGCTTGGGGCAGGGCGGCTGTTTTCGGGCAGGATACTGCGGCGTAAAGAGTTTTTGGCGGCGTTCGGCGTGTTTCTGGGCAATCTCTCAACCGCTATGCGCTACAGCGGCGACGACATTTTTACGCTTGTCACCCTCTCTGCCGGTGAGCTTTCCGAGCTTAAGCTCAAATACGACGACAGGCACAGAGGCTTTGAGCAGACGTGGAGCAAGTCGGTAAGCGCAGTTTCAAAAAAATACGCGCTTTCAAGCCGCGACGTGACCCTGCTCAAGGAGTTCGGCTCACGGCTCGGCAAGACCGACCTTGAGGGTCAGCTGTGCCACCTTGAGCTCTACCGCGCCATGTTTGCGGCGCAGCTTGCCGAGGCGGAGCAGGCTGTGGCGTCAAAGGCGAAGCTCTACCGCACGCTCGGGCTGTTCGGCGGCGTGTCGTCCGCCATTATTCTGCTTTGAACGGAGAGCCTGCCATGGACGTAGAGCTTATCTTTAAAATAGCGGCTATAGGAATAATCGTGGCGGTGCTGGCTCAGGTGCTCATCCGCAGCGGACGCGAGGAGCAGGCGATGATGACAACGCTTGCCGGGCTCATCGTTGTGCTCACGCTCATTGTGACGCAGATCAGCACGCTGTTCACCACCATCAAGCAGCTTTTCGGGTTTTAATGAACATAATCGGTGTTGCCGCGCTTGCCGTTACCGCTGCGGTATTCATGCTCACCCTGCGCCCCAAAAACAGCGAGATCGCGCTGCTGCTCGGTGTGGGCTGCTCCGCTGCTATTCTGCTCGGGCTTCTGTCGCAGATCGGCGCGATAGCCGGCACGGTGGAAAGCATAGTGTCCCTGTCGGGGCTCAACGCGGGCTACATAGCCATACTGCTCAAGGTGGTGGGGATATGTCTTGTCACCGAGTTTGCCGCCGACACCTGCCGCGACGCAGGCAGCTCCGCCCTTGCCGCAAACGTTACTCTGACGGGCAAGATACTCGTCACCGTCACCGCCCTGCCGCTTTACGCCGATATTCTCAATGCCGTTCTTTCGATAATAACGGGTGAATGATGTGAAAAAAATAATAATAGCCGCAACAGCCGCGCTGCTTGTCGCTTTGTCCGTTCAAACCGTCTTTGCGGAGGACACGGGTTACGACCTTTCGGGGGTTTATCAAAGCCTGTCGGACGACGCGGCGCGGCAAATGTACGAAATGGGCGTTGACTCAGCCGACGCCTCCGCTCTGTCCTCGCTTGGCTTTGAGGACGTTATGTCGCGCATAGCAGGCATGGCGGCGGAAAACTCGGGCGGCCCCCTGTCGGGGCTTGTCACGATAACCGCGCTCATGCTTGTGTGCTCCATGCTGTCGGCATACAAAAATACTCTTTCGGGCGACGTGAGCGAAACGCTCAACACCGTGTGTGCGCTTTGCGTCAGCGGCGCCGTCGCGCTCCCTGCCTCGCAGATGATATCCTCCGCCGGCGGCGTGGTGGTGTGCTGCGCAAACCTGTTTTTGGCATACATACCCATAGTTACCGCCATGATAGCAACGTCGGGCAGCCCCCTGTCGTCGGCGTCCTACTATGCCGCCGCCATTGCCGCGGGCGAGGGTGCGGCAAGGGCTTCGGCAGACGTGCTCGTGCCCTTTCTCAATATGCTGCTTGGGCTGGGGGTCACCGCCGGCGTTTCGCCGCACATCAGGCTCGACGGGCTCATATCAATGCTGTCGCGCGCTCTCAAATGGTGCATGGGGCTGATGATGACCGTTTTTACGGCGGTGCTTTCGTTTCGTCAGCTGCTTTCGGGCTCGCTCGATTCCGTGGGCGGCAGGCTGGCTCGCTTCGCCCTCGGCTCCTTTGTGCCCATAGTGGGCTCGGCGCTGTCCGAGGCATACGGCACGGTTCAGGGCAGCATATCGGCTCTCAAATCGGGGCTGGGCGTGTTTGTGATAATCGCGGTGGCGGTCACCTTTTTGCCGCTTGTTTTGCAGACCTTTCTCTGGTCGCTGACAATATGGACAGGCAGAGCGGCGGCTCAGGTGATGGGGCTTAACCAAACCGCAGGGCTGCTCGAGAGCCTCGGCGCGGTGTTTTCGGCGCTTTTGGCGGTTCTGCTGTGCATGGCTGCCGTGTTCATCATCTGCACGGCGGCGGCATTTTCCGCAGGAGGCGCGTCGTGAGCGGACTTGCCCCGTTGGCGGCGACTGTGTGCGCCGCGTCGCTCGTGTGCGCCCTGCTGTCGCATTTAGTGACCGACGGAGGCGCCAAAAAAATCGTCAATCTGGTTATGGGCGCGTTTGTGGTGTGCTCGCTGCTTGTTCCCGTAAAAAACGCCGTCGAGGGCTTTACGCTTGCCGTGGGCGAGTATCCGTCTGCCCAAAGCCTTGCTGCCTCCGCCGACGAGGCATGCGATTTGCAGGTGATCTCTCAGACCGAAGAAAACCTCGGCAGCGCAGCGCGCGACATCATGCTGCAAAACGGCATAGAGATAACGCGCGCCGAATTTATTTTGGCGCTGACGGACGAAAACCGCATAATCATTTCGTCCGCCTGCATATATATAGGGCAGGAAAACGCCTGCCGCGAGGATGAGATAACGCGGCTGACGCAGGAGCATTTCGGCATAACGCCGAGCGTAATAACGGAGTAGCAGATGAACGGATTGACAAAACTCAAAGGGCTGTGCCGCGGCGAGGGACTAAAGCGGCTGATCATACTTGCCGGAGCAGGCGGAATAGCGCTGCTGTTTTTATCGGGCTTTATGGGCGGCCAGAAAACCGAAAAAACCGATTACTCGGTGCAGAGCTATGCAAAACAGGTTGAGCAGGAGCTTGAGGAGGCGGTGTCTCACATAGAGGGCGCCGGCAAAACCAAAATACTGCTCACCATGGAAAACAGCGTAGAGTCGGTGTATCTGGGCAACGGCACAACCAAGACCAAGGAGGTAGAGCCGAAGATCCGCGGAGTTCTGGTGCTGTGCGAGGGCGGCGGCGACCCCGTGACGGTCGGCCGCGTGAGCGAGGCGGTGACCAAGGCGCTCAACCTTTCGTCGGCAAAGGTATGTATCTCAAAATTATCAGAATAAAGGTCGGGAGTATTATGAAAATGAAAAAGCAGCAGGTAATCGCGGCGGCGCTTGTGCTGGCGCTGGGCGCGGCGGTGTATGTCAACTGGCAGTTCAACGGCAGAACCGACACGGCAAAGGAGCTTGGCGCAGCGTCCTATGTAAACGCCACGGTGTCGCCCTCAACGGCAGACGAGGCGGCCCGGGCAGGCGCGATGACCAAGGAGCAGCAGGACTATTTTGCAGCCGAGCGCACCGCGCGGCAGGCGGCGCAGGATAAGATAACCGACGAGGCGCGCGAGATGTTCGACGCGGAGAACGCCTCAGAGGAGCAAAAAAACGAGGCGCAGAAAACCGTTGCCGAGCTGCTCAAAAGCTTTACCGTACAAAGCAGCATAGAAAGCATAATAAAGGCAAAGGGCTTTTACGACTGCCTGTGCTGCATAAGCGGCGAGGGCGTCACGGTTATAGTGCCAAAGGAGCAGCTCAACGAAACGGCGGCGCTTGTAATAAACGACGCGGTGACCTCGCACTACAAAACCGCCTGTGAAAACATTTCGATAGTGGGCGCGTGATGCAACAAACCCATTTACATTTGATGCCTGATGTGGTATAATCGGCTTGTATCAAAATGTAAAGCTGGGTTAGTATGTGTCAAACCGAAAATGAAGTAAAGCTCACCAGAAGCGAGGCGAGAGAACAGGCGTTTATGCTTCTGTTTTCAAAGTCCTTTGACGACGAGCCGCTTGAAGACACCATAGACGACGCAGGCGAAATGTTTCGCGGCGGCGTGTGCGGCTACGCTCACGCGGTTGCTGCGGGAGTAGAGGCAAAGCGCGACGAAATAGACGCGGACATCTCCGCCTTTTTAAAGAAGGGCTGGTCGCTCAGGCGCATTTCACGCCCGTCGCTCGCCATTCTGCGCCTTGCCGTGTATGAGATAAAGTATCTCGACAACATTCCCGACAGCGTGTCGGTCAACGAAGCGGTGGAGCTCGCCAAGAAATACACAATAGACGAAAGCGGATTTGTAAACGGCATTCTGGGCTCGTTCATCCGCAGCAGGACGGGTGACGGCAAATGAGCCTGTACCTCGGAATAGATACCTCAAACTACACGACCTCGGCAGCGCTGTACAGCGACGAAACCGGAGAGATGCGCAGCTGCAAGCGGCTGCTCCCCGTAAAGGACGGTCAGCTCGGGCTGCGCCAGAGCGACGCGGTATTTCACCACACCGCTCAGCTTCACGCGGTTTTTGAGGAGCTTGTGCGCGGTGTCGATACAAAACAAATAGCCGCCGTGGGCGCGTCGTCAAGACCGCGTCCCGTCAGCGGCTCTTATATGCCGTGTTTTACCGTGGGAGAGAACACGGCAAAAATTTTATCCGCCGCGCTCGGGGTTCCGCTGTTCACCTTTTCTCACCAGGAGGGGCACATCGCCGCCGCGCTGTTCGGTTCGGGAAACACCGCGCTGTTCACGCAGCGCTTTTTGGCGTTTCATGTAAGCGGAGGCACCACCGAGGCGGTAATATCCACGGGCGACGGAGCCGGCTTTGCCTGCGAGCCCGCGGCAAAAACCCTTGACCTCAACGCGGGTCAGGCGATAGACCGCGTGGGGCTTATGCTGGGGCTTAAATTCCCCTGCGGAGCGCAGCTTGAAGAGCTTGCCCTGCAAAACCGCCAAACAATCAAAACCCACCCCAAGCTTAAGGGCTGCGACGTGTGCCTCAGCGGTGTGGAAAACCTTTGCCAAAGGCTGATAAACGAGGGCAGGGACAAGCCCTATGTCGCCGCCTACTGCCTTGAATACATCCGCCGCGCGCTTGAGCTTATGACCGACGCGCTGCTCGAAAGGCACGGCAGTATGCCGCTGCTTTACGCGGGCGGAGTAATGTCGAACAGCATAATCAAAAATTCTTTCACGGAAAAATACAACGCCGTTTTCGCCCCGCCCCAATATTCGGCAGACAACGCGGCAGGCACGGCGTATCTTTGCTACAGGAAGTTTAAAAATGTACTCACCTAAAATCCCCAAGCCGACCGTGCTCACGGTCAGTCAGCTCACGTCATACGTCAAATCGGTGCTCGAAAACGATCCGCGTCTGGGCGCGGTGCTGCTCTCGGGCGAGATCTCAAACCTGACCGACCACTACAGCAGCGGACACATCTATCTTTCGCTCAAGGACGAGCGCAGCGTCATCCGCTGCGTAATGTTTGCAGGCAACGCGCGGCGGCTCAGGTTCCGCCCGCAAAACGGAATGAAAATAATCTGCCGCGGCAGGGTGTCGGTGTATGCGCCCTCGGGGCAGTATCAGTTTTATATAGAGGACATGCAGCCCGACGGCGTGGGAGCTCTCGCTCTCGCCTTTGAACAGCTAAAGGAACGCCTCGGCGCTCAGGGGCTGTTTGACCCTTCTCACAAAAAGCAGCTTCCGCGTTTTCCCAAGACGGTCGGCGTCATCACCTCGCCCACGGGCGCGGCTGTGCAGGACATCCGCAACATACTCTTCCGCCGCTATCCGTCGGCGGATATGCTGTTGTTTCCCGTGCTTGTTCAGGGCGACGGAGCAGCCGCACTGCTCACCTCGGCGCTCAAAAGGCTCGACCGCTCGGGCGGGTGCGACGTTATAATCATAGGAAGGGGCGGAGGCTCCGCCGAGGATCTGTGGGCGTTCAACAGCGAGGAGCTTGCGCGCGCGGTGTATGACTGCGCCACGCCCGTTATTTCGGCGGTAGGCCACGAAACCGACTTTACCATCTGCGACTTTGTCGCAGACATGCGCGCGCCCACGCCCTCGGCGGCGGCAGAGCTTGCCGTGCCGGACGCGGCAGAGCTCAAGGCATACCTGCTGTCACAGCGGCAGTACCTTATGTCGCTTGCCGACAACAGGCTGGCAAGGCTTAAGGCGCGCCAACAAAGCTGCCACAGGCGGCTAATCAGGTCACGGGCGGCTCAAACGCCCGACCGCACCGCCGCACGGCTTCGTTCCGTTGCGGTCAGCCTGTCCAAAAACGCAGACGCCGCGGTTCAGCGGCGCGAATCGCTTTACCGCACCCTTGCCGCAAGGCTCGAGGGGCTCAATCCCGTCGGTATGCTCACGCGCGGCTACAGCTTTACCGAAAAAGACGGAACGCCCGTGTCATCCTCAAAGGAGCTGTCGGGCGGCGACGAGATAACCGTGACCTTCTCCGACGGAAAAGTGTCGGCGGTGGTTGGTGAGCAGTGAACAATGAACAATGAACAATGAACAGTGAAGGTCGGGGAGACAGCACGGAGTTGGGAACAACCTCGGATGCCCGACTGTATAATATTTTATTGCAACGCTTGTGTAACAAATTGTAGGGGCGAGCATTGCTCGCCCGCAAGTTAAGCAGAAACGCTTGGTTCATAGCCCGCGGGACAGCAATGCTGTCCCCTACAAAATGATACATATAACATCGCGTATAAATACAACCGGGCACAAAACGCGTATCATCATACAATTATTCTTCCCAACCAAAACTTTCAACTTTCCGCTTTCAACTAAAAATTTTCCGGAGCAAATAATGTCATTCACACATCTTCATGTCCACACCGAATACAGCCTGCTGGACGGCGCCTGCCGTATCGGCGAAATAGCCTCTGCCGCAAAGCGGAAGGGGTTTTCGTCGCTTGCAATAACCGACCACGGGGTCATGTACGGCGTTATCGACTTTTACCGCGCCTGCCAAAAAGAGGGCGTCAAGCCCATAATCGGCTGCGAGGTTTATGTGGCTCCCGGCTCGCGCTTTGACAAAAACGCCTACGAGCGGTACTATCACATGGTGCTGCTCTGCGAGAACAACACGGGCTATCAAAACCTGATAAAGCTTGTGTCGCTGGGCTTTACCGAGGGCTTCTACAACAAGCCGCGCATCGACGACGGCCTGCTCGAGCAGTATCACGAGGGGCTTATCTGCCTTTCCGCCTGCCTTGCCGGCGAGATACCCCAAAAGCTTTTGGCGGACGACTACGCGGCGGCAAAGCAGAAGGCGGAATACTACCGCGACCTTTTCGGGCGCGACAGCTTTTTTATCGAGCTGCAAAACCACGGCATAGACGAGCAAAGGCGCATACTGCCCCTGCTTGCGCGCCTTGCAGGCGACATAGGCGTAAAGACCGTGGCAACCAACGACTCTCACTACATAGACAAGGACGATTATCAGACCCACGGCATACTGCTTTGCATACAGACAAATTCCACCGTCAACGACGACAACCGCATGGAGTTTCAGACCAACGAGTTTTACCTTAAAACCGAGGACGAAATGCGCGCGACATTGCACGCCTATCCCGAGGCGATCGATAACACGCAAATAATAGCCGACCGCTGCAACGTCAGCTTCACCTTCGGCGAGCGCAAGCTTCCCCGCTTTGACGTGCCGGGCGGCCGCGACCACCTCGACTTTTTCCGCGAAGGCTGCTACAGCGGTCTGCACCGCCATTACGGCGACAACCCCTCAAAGGAGCTTATAGACAGGCTCGAATACGAGATAGCCACAATTTCCTCAATGGGCTTTATCGACTACTATCTTATAGTCAACGACTTTGTCAGTTATGCAAAAAGCCGCGGTATCCCCGTTGGCCCCGGGCGCGGCTCGGGCGCCGGCTCCCTGTGCGCCTACTGCATAGGTATCACCGATATCGACCCCATAAAATACAACCTGCTGTTCGAGCGTTTTCTTAACCCCGAGCGCGTAAGCATGCCCGACTTTGACATAGACTTTTGCAAGGAGCGCAGGGGAGAGGTCATAGATTACGTCGTTGAAAAATACGGCGCCGATCACGTTGCTCAGATAATCTCCTTCGGCACAATGGCGGCTCGCGGAGCGATACGCGACGTGGGCAGAGCCTTAGCCATACCCTACGGCACGGTTGATTCCATAGCAAAGCTCGTGCCCTTTGAGCTGAACATAACGATAGACAAGGCGCTTGAAGCAAGCCGCGAGCTAAAGCTGAGGTACGACACCGACCCTCAGACCCGCGAGCTGATAGATATAGCAAAAAAAATAGAGGGAATGCCGCGCCACGCCACCATGCACGCGGCGGGCGTGGTTATAACCGACCGTCCCGTGTCGGACTATGTACCCCTTTCAAAAAACGACGACAACGTTGTCACGCAGTTCACCATGACCACACTCGAGGAGCTCGGGCTGCTCAAAATGGACTTTTTGGGGCTGCGCAACCTCACCGTTATAGCTTACGCCGAAAAACTGATAAAACGCGCTCACCCGGGCTACAGCCCCGGCGACATGCGCGAGGACGACAAAAAAGTGTTCGAGATGATCTCGCGCGGAGCGACCGACGGCGTGTTCCAGTTTGAAAGCGCGGGCATGAAAAACGTGCTGACCCGACTTAAGCCCGACTGCATAGAGGATCTGATAGCGGTGCTCTCGCTTTATCGCCCGGGCCCCATGGACAGCATACCCACCTATATCGACTGCCGCCACCATCCGTCCCACATACGCTACAAGCATCCGCTGCTCAGGGATATTCTCGAGGTGACCTACGGCTGCATAGTGTATCAGGAGCAGGTCATGCAGATATTCCGCACGCTTGCAGGCTACAGCCTGGGCAGGGCGGACATCGTGCGCCGCGCCATGAGCAAAAAGAAGCACGACGTTATGGAGCGCGAGCGCGAAATATTTGTAAACGGACTTACCGACGACAGCGGCAGGGTGGTCGTAGAGGGCTGCGTGCGCCGGGGAATAGATAAGGCGACGGCGCTGTCGGTGTTCGGCGAGATGGAAAGCTTTGCGTCCTATGCCTTCAACAAATCTCACGCGGCGGCATACGCGGCAGTTTCCTACAAAACCGCGTGGCTTAAGTGCCACTATCCAAAGGAATATATGGCGGCTCTCCTTTCAAGCGTGCTCGACAACCAAAACAAGCTCGCCGAATACATAGCCGAGTGCAGGCGGCTGGGCATCGCGGTGCTCCCCCCGAGCGTCAACGAAAGCGGGCTCGGCTTTACCGTAAGCGGCGGAAACATCCGCTACGGCCTGCTGGCGATAAAAAACCTGGGCAAGGGCTTTATAGATCAAATAATACGCGAGCGCGCCGTAAAGCCGTACCCGTCGTTCTATAACTTCTGCAAGCGGCTCTACGGCAGGCAGATGAACAGCCGCGCGGTAGAGAGCCTTATAAAATGCGGCGCGTTCGACGGCATGGGCGCCAACCGCCGCCAGCTTTTGGCGATATGCAAGAGCGTGCTTGACGACCTTGAATACACCAACCGCCGCAGCATAGGCGGTCAGCTGTCGTTTTTCGACATGGGCGGCGAGGACAAGTCTGTTTCGGACGAGCCCGCCTTGCCCGATTTGCAGGAATTTCCGCGCGACGAGCTGCTCCACATGGAAAACGAAACGGCAGGCATGTACCTCAGCGGTCACCCCATGGACGACTATTCCGATTTTGCGCAGCTTGTAAAGGCGGACAAAACGGGCGCGATCCTCAAAAACGACGGCAACGCCTACCGCGACGGTCAAAGCGTCACCCTTGTGGGCGTTATAGCAAGGGTCAGGTCGCAGGTGACCAAAAACGGCAGGCAGATGGCGTTTGTCACGCTCGAGGACAGGCACGGCTCCATCGAGGCGGTGGTGTTCCCCAATGTTTATGAACGCTTCGGCGTAATGCTCGGCGAGACCTCGGTGGTAGTGATGCGCGGCACGCTCAATTACAAGGAGGACGAGGAGCCCAAGCTTATCTGCGACACGGTTGAACGGGCGCGCACCAACGAGGAGTGCGCCGACTATAAGCCTGCTTCACGGCAGCAAAAGCCCACCCAAAACAACGCGCCTCCGTCGCTCTGGCTGCGCATAGACGACCTCAACACTCCGCTTTACGAAAAGGCGCGGCGCGTGCTCGACATCTTCGACGGCAGAACGCCCGTCATCTTCTGCCTGACCGACAGCGGCAGAAGGGTAAGGGCGCCGTCAAGCCTGTGGGTGTCGCTCAACGACGTTATGATAAACGAGCTGCGCCGTCAGCTGGGCAGCGAAAACGTCGCGGTAAAATAATAATATACGGAGAATACAAATGATAACCGATTTTCACACACATTCCTTTCCCGACAAAATCGCCGCAAAATCCATGGCGTTTCTTGTCAGCGCCGGAGGCCTGCAGCCCTACCGTGACGGCACCCTCGGCTCGCTCAAACAAACCATGAAGACCGACGGCATAGACCGCAGCGTTGTTTTGCCCGTTGCAACGTCGGCAAAGCAGGAGCGCACGATAAACGAGCTTTCAAAGCAGCTCAACGGACAAGACGGCATATTTTTTGCGGGAGCCGTTCACCCCGACTGCGGCGACGTTGAGGGCACGCTCGACTTTATAAAGGACGCGGGGCTTTTCGGCATAAAGCTTCACCCCGACTATCAGGGCGTTGACTTTGACGACGAAAGATATGTCAACATAATCGAGCAGGCGGTGCGGCGCGGGCTTTATGTAATAACCCACGCGGGCGTTGACGTAGCCTTCCGCGACCACGTTCATTGCACGCCCGACATGATACTCAGCGTGCTTTCCGAGCTGGGCGGCGTCATAGAGGACAAGCTCATTTTAGCTCATCTGGGCGGCTACGAAATGCCCGACGAAGCGCTTGAAAAGCTTGCGGGCAAGCCCGTGTATATGGACACCGCCGCGGTGCTTAAGCTCTATCCCGAAAAGTGCCGCCGAATAATAAAAAAGCACACCCCCGACAAAATTCTCTTCGCATCCGACTCACCGTGGGACAGCCCGGGCGACTTTGTATGTATCATTCGCTCCTTCGGCTTTTCGCCCGGGGACGAGGAAAAAATCTTCAACGGCAACGCGCAAAGGATACTCGGCACGGCTGTATGACGGCGAAGCAGCATTTGTGAAAAACGTAAAAAACAAAAATATCGCGTGTTTTCTCAAATTTTTAGGTTGACAAAGGCGAAAACCTTTTGTATAATAAAAGACAGCGTTTTAATATGCGTTTATGCGGTTAGAGGTGCGAAAATGCTTTTTGAACTCAAAACTGTCTTTTTGAACGAGGGCGAAACCAAGCAGCTTTGCTATGAGCTTAGTATCGCAGACATCGACATCGACGGCGTTTTTCCATTCAAATCGCCCGTCAGCGTAACGGCTGTTGCCCGCAACAGGGCGAGCCTTGTCACCCTCACGCTGAGGTGCCGCTACAGCTACACCCGCTTTTGCGACCGCTGCGGCGAGGAATTTACCCGGCAGGAGGACAAAAGCTTTGAGCACAAACTCGCTCAGACCCTTATAGACGAGGGCAACGACGATTATATTGAAACACCCGATTTTACTCTCGAGCTTGACGACGCCGTTATATCGGACATCCTGCTCAACCTTCCGCACAAAAACCTGTGCAGAAGCGACTGCAGGGGACTGTGCCCGATCTGCGGAAAAAACCTCAACGACGGCGACTGCGGCTGCCGCGAGACGGCGGTTGACCCGAGACTCGAGATTTTGAAACAGCTAATTGATTAGAGCATATTAAGGAGGTTTTTGTAATGGCAGTACCTACAAGAAAAACATCACACGCAAGAAAGAGCTCAAGACGTTCCACCGTATGGAAGCTCAACGCGCCCACACTCGCCACTTGCCCCAACTGCGGCGAGCTGATGGCTGCTCACAGAGCATGCGGCAACTGCGGTATGTACAACGGTAGGCAGGTTATCGTAAAAAAGGACGCGTAATCGGCAATTGAGATTTAGGGCGGCAGAGCTTCTGTACGCCCATTTTTTCTTTTGAAGGAATGGTTTTATGAACAAACCCGTAATAGCTGTTGTCGGCAGACCGAACGTCGGCAAAAGCACGCTGTTTAACAAGCTGATCGGTCAGCGGCTGTCCATTGTTGACGATACCCCCGGCGTTACCCGCGACCGAATCTACGGTGAAATAGAATGGTGCGGCAGGTCGGCGTTTGCCGTCGATACGGGCGGCATAGAGCCCAAAAGCGACGACGTCATCCTCTCGCAAATGCGCCGTCAGGCACAGCTTGCCATAGACACCGCCTCGGTTATAATTCTTGTTACCGACATAAAAAGCGGCGTTGTCGCCACCGACGCCGAGGTGGCTCAAATGCTGCAAAAGGCGGGCAAGCCCGTGGTGCTATGCGTCAACAAGTGCGACAAGGTGGGCGAGCCGCCCATGGAGTTTTACGAGTTTTACAACCTCGGTCTGGGCGAGCCCGTAATGGTTTCGGCGGTTCACGGTCACGGCACGGGCGATCTGCTCGACAGGGTGTTTGAGCACCTTGACTTTTCAGAGGAGGACGACGCCGACGGCAGCGTTATCAACGTGGCTGTAATCGGCAAGCCAAACGCCGGCAAGTCGTCGCTGATAAACAAAATAACGGGCGAGGAGCGCTGCATTGTTTCTACCGTAGCAGGCACCACGCGCGACACCATCGACACCGTTATAGAAAACAAATACGGCAGGTTCTGCCTTACCGATACCGCAGGGCTTCGCCGTCAGAGCAAAATATACGACGACATTGAAAAGTACTCTATCCTCCGCGCAAAAATGGCGATAGAGCGCAGCGACGTGTGCGTTATAATGATAGACGCCACCGAGGGCATAACCGAGCAGGATACCAAGGTGGCAGGTCTGGCTCACGAGGCAGGCCGCGCCTGCGTTCTGGCTGTCAACAAGTGGGACGCCGTTGAAAAGAACGACAAAACCATGCAGGAGTTCAAAAAGAAGCTTGACGCGGACTTTGCGTTCTGCGTTCATGTCATACGCTCCGCAGGTGTTCATATCGGCAAAAACGGGACAGCGCATAGACAAGCTGTTTGAATGTATAGTAAAAAGCAGCGAAAACGCAAGCCTGCGCATACGCACAGGTATGCTCAACGAGCTGCTTGCACAGGCTACCGCAAGGGTGCAGCCTCCGTCCGATAAGGGCAAAAGACTGAAAATATTCTACATGACCCAGGCGTCGGTAAAGCCGCCCACGTTCGTGTTTTTCTGCAACGACGCCGAGCTTTTCCATTTTTCTTATCAGCGCTATCTTGAAAACCGCATACGCGAGGCGTTCGGGCTTGAAGGAACGCCCGTGCGCATAATTATAAGAGAGAGGGGAGAAAAACAATGATCCAAATGCTTTGGGGCATATTTGCCGCCAACTGGTATATGTTTTTGGCGGTCGCCGTAACAGCATATCTTATAGGCAGCATCAACCCCGCCGTCATTGTCACAAGGGTCGTCACCAAGGGAAAAAGCGACATACGCGACATGGGCAGCGGCAACGCGGGCTTTACAAACGTGCTGCGCTCTGTGGGCAAGGTTCCCGCTGTAATCACCATCGTGTGCGACGCGTTAAAGTGCATTGCCGCCGTGTTTATCGCGGTGTGGATATTCAGCTTTGTAAAGCTGCCGTCGGACGACCCGTGGTTTGTGCGCTGCTTTACGGCGTGCATAAAATATTTTGCCGGGGTGTTCTGCATCCTCGGTCACTCGTTCCCGGTTTACTTCCACTTCAAGGGCGGAAAGGGCATTGTCACCGCGGCGGCGCTCATGCTCGCCTCCGACTGGCGCGTGTTTGCCGCAATTCTCGCCACCTTCCTTGTCATCTTCATCATCGGCAAGATCATCTCTCGCGCAAGCATAGCAGGTGCGCTGCTTTACGCCCCCTACACCTTTATCATCACCTTTGTGTTTGACCATCTGCTTACTCAGCCCTGTCTGTGGTATGTGCTGATCGCCACGTTTTCGGCGCTGGTCATCGGCATATTCGCCACCGTAAAGCACAAGGACAACATAAAGCGCCTTATGAACGGCGAGGAAAAGAAGATAACCGCAAAAAAATAATTAAAAAAATACCGACCTGCCAAATATGACGGGTCGGTTTTTGTTTGCTTTATTTCGTTTATTGGGGCTTGGGTGTTCCGCATGACTGGCAGAACTTTCCGCTGTTCTCACAGCCGCATGCGGGGCATACCCACGACATGGGCTGCTGTGTAAAGCCCTGTTGAGGCTGCTGATACTGCTGCTGTGCAAAGCCCTGTTGAGGCTGCTGATACTGCTGCTGTGCAAAGCCCTGCTGAGACTGCTGATATTGCTGCTGTGCAAAGCCCTGCTGAGGCTGCTGATATTGCTGCTGCGCAAAACCCTGCTGCATCTGCATGTTTTGAATCTGATTGTACATCTGCTGACTCTCCTGAGACATGGTGAAGCCCATCATCTCAACGTATTGCAGAGCTATGCCGTACTGCGACATCCATTTGCCCTGAAGCGCGGATGTAACCTGACTTCCTATCTCCTGACTTTTTGCGTTAAGCTGCGCAAAGGGAACCTGCTGTGTGCCGCAGGTATAAACCGCCTCCGCCGCTGCTGCCGAAAGCTCGTTTGCCAGGGTGTTTTTCAACGCTTCCAAGCCTCCGCAGTTCTGTACCAAAGCGGGGTTGTAAACGCTGACAGAGGCGCTGCCTGTGAATCTCAGCTCAAGCGTAAACGAATTTCCGCCTGCGTTTTGGGGATAGAGAACAGGATTAGCAGAGCCGAAGCGGATGGCTGTTACAGCACCTGACGAAGTTGCGCTTGCGCCAAAGCCCTGCTGCTGAGCAAAGCCTGCGCCTGCCATGCCCATGCCCATGCCGGACAGTCCGCCTGTGCCAAAGCCCTGCTGTGCGCCGAAACCCGTTGTGCCGACGCCTCTCCGGCTGTCTATCGTCGCCTTAAGCTCGTTGCCCATCTGCACAAGCTCGTTGTATTCGTCTATGCCGCGGCGGCTCGAGTTCATTCCGAAGCTGCTGCTCACATGCCACGCGCCGCTGCCGCCGCCGTTCATTCTTGTTTCGCCGGTATTTACCGAGCTTGAGTTGAGGTCAAAGCGCATTTCGTCAAAGTATTGGTGATTGACGCGTATGGTCACCTTAAAGTCGTAGGAGTATTCGTAGCGCGGCGGATTGTAGCTTACAGATCTTCCGTCAACGGTTTTTGTAAGCTCGCGGCGATCCTCCCTGATCTCGAGGTCACAGCCCGTCACCTGCGAAAAATCGAGGATATCCGGGTTGCTCGAGCCAAAGTCGGTGCCTCTGTTAACGGCAAGCTTACGGGCGTTGTCGTCGATGTACAGCTTTGTGCTGTCCTTACCGAACGAGCGCGTGATGTTGAACGCCGACGCCTGCGAGCGGTTTTCCTCGCGGTATGCGAGCTGTTTTTTTATCTGCTCCACGGTGGAGTGCCTGCGCTCGTCAAACCATGGCGACAGCTTTCTTGCGCAGTTTTTGCACAGGTTGCCGTCCTCAAGCTTGCGGTTGCCCAGCAGACCGATCTTTTCGCCGCAGATGTCGCAGAATTTCTTGTCAAAAAGTCCCATATGGCAATTCTCCTTGTAATTAAAATTAAATCTGTAATCATATTATCACAAAAAAACAAAAATGTCTATAATCTGCAAAATATTCACCCATGATTGGTTTCTCAAAACAACGTCACACTCAGCCGATTTGAATATTGAAAATATCCGTTTATTGTGTTATAACGTATCGAACGTTCCGCACAACACAACGGTGCGGTATTCTTTCGCAAATGAGAAAAGACTATGAAAACGATTTTTTCAAGAGTCAGGCTGAATCGCAGGCAGACGATAGCTATGGTCGTGTTCGCGCTGCTTTTGGCTTGCTTTCCGTCAGGCTTTTTTGTGAAAAGAAATCCGTATAAGGAAACGGCAGCCGTAAAAGAGTGAACCTCTTTCATACGGCTGCGGTTTGTTTGGTGCGGGCGACAGGACTTGAACCTGCACACCGATGGCACAAGAACCTAAATCTTGCGTGTCTGCCAATTCCACCACGCCCGCAAATATTTCAACAGCATTTCGCTGTGAAAAACATATTGTTCAATTGTTGAGGTACGGTTGCCTGAACCCTACGCATCTGCCGCTTCTTCCTCGCCCCCGAACGATTATAAAACAACGGCTCTGACCTTCGTCTGTTAAACAGGCGGCAACCTTTGCCGGTCACCCTAAATCATCCCGAGCTTCTCCAGGCTGACTATCCACTCTTGGGCAAACAAGGCGTGTCCCTGCGCTGTGGGGTGAGAACCGTCAAGGGTTTCCAAACGAGTATTCAGCTTATCCATATCTGCAAGCCGACACCCGGCTTTTTCGCACGCAATTCGTATCGCGTCGTTGTATTCATCAAACGGAACTCCGGAAAAGCGTTCCGGAAAGACCCAGTCGGAATCCTTCATTGCGGTTTTTACAAGTGTTCCGCAAACAATATCGGCATGAGGATAATTAGTTTGCAATTTTTCGAGCATACAGGCATACGCGTCACAGAATACCGAAGGATCCTTTTTTGTCTTATAGAAAACTGCCTGATTCCGCCGTGTTGCAGGGTTATCGTTATCAAAGAAGCTATGATAGGCGGAAGAGAGCGCCCAACGGCGTTTTTTTACAAACGCACCTTTGCGAAATACCGGAACCCCGCTTCCGAAATCATTGAACCCCAGATAAATCAGGATAAGATCCGGCTGATGCAGCGGTGTGTGCAAGCCCGAGCAGCGCACGTCAGAGCCTGCGCTCGGAAACTCAACGCCCGAAACGGTGCTTCCCGAATAGGAATTGTTGACGCAAAGGTATGCTTTCAGCGATTGGTTCACCTTTGCCCACCAGGTATCATAAACCGAATCAAGCCCGTTCAAAAGCTGAACACGCTTGTCATAGAATACGGCGTACCCTTCAGGATTAAAGCCCTCGTATGTACTTATGGAATCACCGAGAATAGAAACCATCATAGTCCGATACCATGTATTTTCTGTTTTTTAACCGAAACGGCGTGAGCGGAACCCTGCGCACCTGCCGATTTTGCCGCAGGCGCAAATCAAAAATCCGCACGTCCGGCTGCAAGACATATTATACTAAAAATGCGAAATAATGTCAACGTGTTTTCCGGGATATTTTTTTGCCTTTATAATCCTTCAAACCGAAAAAAACAGAAAAAATCGGCATAAGTACTTGCATTTTTTGAATTTATGTATTATAATAGTTTCAAACGGTGTCATTTCGTGTCATTTTGTGTGTTTTAGGCGCGAAATGGCACCAAATCCTTAAAGAAACAAATGATTCGCAAAGGGGGCAGGCAAATGTTTTCCGGAATGTCAAATCACTCTGTTGACTCAAAGGGTCGCATCGTTCTGCCTGCCAAATTCCGCGAGGAGCTGGGCGAGAGCTTTTACCTTGCACGCGGCTTCGGCAACTGCTGCGTTCAGGCTATGTCCGCAGAGCAGTTTGCTTCAATTTCGGAGCGTATCCGCGAGCTGCCTGCCGACAAGGCTATGGCGCTGCAATACACCTTTACCGCCACCGCGGTCGAGGTCAGCCCCAACGCCTCGGGCAGAGTTATGATACCCCAGACCCTGCGCGATTTTGCCGGTATAGAGGGCGACGCCCTTGTAATAGGCATGACCACCAGAATAGAGATTTGGAACGGCGAACGCTTCAACGCCTATCTTGAAAGCAAGAAGGACGTTATAAGCGAGGCGCTGGGCATGCTCAGACTGTAGGAGGGCGCCATGGAGTTTTCACATGTGCCCGTACTGCTTAACGAGACCATTGAAGGGCTTAACATAAAAGAAAACGGCATATACGTTGACGGCACGGCGGGCGGCGGAGGCCACAGCGCCGAGATATTAAAGCGCCTCACCACGGGCAGGCTCATCTCGATAGACCAGGATCCCGACGCCATCTCAACGCTTACCCAACGCTTTAAAAACAACGAGAACTCTATTATAGTAAAGGGCAATTTTGCCAACATGCGCGACCTGCTCGAGCTTCGCGGCGTGGGCAGGGTCGATGGCTTTTTGTTCGACATAGGCGTGTCGTCACATCAGCTCGACACCGCCTCGCGCGGTTTTTCTTTTCACGAGGACGCACCGCTCGACATGCGCATGAGCCAAAGCGGAGTTACCGCCGAGGAGCTTGTAAACACCTTGCCGTATGAAGAGCTGCGCAAGATAATCGCCGAGTACGGCGAGGAGCGCTACGCTTCCTCCATTGCCAAGGGAATAGTCGCGCAAAGAGAAGCGGCTCCCGTAACCACCACGCTTCAGCTGGCAGAGATAGTAAAGGCAAACGTGCCGCAAAAGGTTCGCCGCGACGGTCACCCCGCTCGCAAAACCTTTCAGGCAATCCGCATAGCGGTAAACGACGAGCTCAACGTGCTCAGCCACGGCTTGGACGACGCTTTTGCGCTGCTTGGCAAGGGCGGAAGGCTGGCTGTTATAACCTTCCATTCGCTTGAGGACAGGATAGTAAAGCAGAAAATGGCGGTGTGGTGTCAGGGCTGCACATGCCCCAGAGATTTCCCCGTTTGCGTGTGCGGAAACAAGCCAAAAGCAAAATTGATCAATAAAAAACCCGTTTGTGCAAATGAAACAGAATTGCTCCAAAACCCCAGATCAAGAAGTGCAAAGTTGAGAATATGCGAAAAAATTTAAAAAAGTTCGCCTCAGCTATAGACAAAAGAGGGAATTTGTAGTAAAATTATAACAAAGTTGTAAAGAATATTACAGCTACAACAGATTGTGTTTTGCATAATTGTAACGACTAAATATTCGATTTATCGTCGTTTTTTCCGTTAAAGCCCACAAATAGCGGCTTTATTCGGAACCGAAATTGTTAAAATTTTGAAACTTTTTTGCTTTACGGAAAAATAGAGCAAAGAGGTCTTTGTGTGTGTTTTATGAAAATTTTCGATATACGGAGAAAGGCACAAGGTGCAGAGAATGGCAAATACAAAATATGATGCTGCATATGATCTGAGTCTGTTTGACGAAGAGCTGTCTTACTCGTCGGCCGCGCCCAAAAGACGCGGGGAAGAGGAGCCCGAAAGAAAAACGGGCAAAAAACAGAGCAGCCGCAACAAGGTTGTTACGCTGCCCGAGGACGAGCTTGTAAAAATCAGACGCCGCAAGCATAATCCGCTCAAGCTGGCGATCGGAAGCGTTGCGGCGGCGGCAGTCACCTTTATAATAGGTGTTATCATTGTCGGACAGGTTCAGCTTACGGAGCTTAACCAGAAAATCATTTCCGCGGAAGAGACGCTCGCAGACACCGAGAGCATCTACATACAAAACCAAATGAAGGTTGAAACCACACTCTCAAAGGCAGAAATCGAAAAATATGTCACCGAGGTGCTTGGCATGACCAAGGCGTCCAACGCGCAAAAGGAATTTGTCACGCTTGAAAGCGGCGACAAGGCGGAGGTATCCGCTCAGAAGGACGGCAACATCATTACCCGCTTTTTTGAATCTTTATCAAATCTTTGGTCATAACGTTCATTTTAATTAAATAAATATGTATTAAAGAATGAGAGTTAAGACTGCGTCTTAGCTCTTTTTTCGATTATTCGGCAATTCTTCCATACAACAAAAAGAGGTGTGTTTTTTGGCAGAAAACAAACAGCCTGACAATAAACCCGCCGGCGCAAAAAAGCGCGCCGGAAAGGGGCCGAACCAGCGGCTAAGGCAGCGCTCGGCCATACTTATAATGATAATACTCATACTCGGCTTCGGCGCGGCGCTGTCGCGGCTTGCCATCCTCACGCTTGTTCAGGGACGCGAGCTTCAGGAGCGCGCGGTGGGTCAGCAGCTTGCCGACACCACCCTCACCGCCAAGCGCGGCACCATTTACGACGCCAACGGCAGCGTGCTTGCCGAAAGCGCCTCGGTGTGGCAGGTGGTCATGGCTCCCGTCAACTTTGAGAACGACCAGCAGCGCGAGGCGGCGGCAAGGGGACTTTCCGACATCCTCGGGCTGGAGTACGAAAACGTGCTTGAAAAAACAAAGCAAAAAAGCTACTACTCCGTTGTAAAGCGCAAGGTAGAGGTCGAGCAGCGCGACCGCGTGATCGAGCTGATTAGTCAGTTGTACGAGCAGTACGGCTGCGACGGCGTAATAGACCTTCTGGACGACTACAAGCGCTATTATCCCCACGACGAGCTCGCCTCCTGCGTCATCGGCTTTACGGGCGCAGACGAGCAGGGTCTTGAGGGCGTTGAGTGGCAGTACGACGATTATCTTTCGGGCACGCCCGGACGCATAGTCACAGCCAAAAACGCTCAGGGTACCGACATGCCCTTCCAATACGAGCAGAACATCGCCTCAAAGGACGGCAACAACATCTATGTCACCATCGACTCAAACATTCAGGCGATCTGTGAAAAATACATGGCGCAGGGCATAGCCGACAACAACGTCCTCAACCGCGGCGTGTGCATAGCGATGGACGTCAACACGGGCGCCATCAAGGCGATGGTCACCGCCAACGGCTACAACCTCAACGACCCATACACGCTTCCGGCGGACGTTCAGGAGGAAATAGACCGCCTTCCCGAAAAGGAACAGGCGGCGGCAGAGAGCGAGGCTCTTTCGGCAATGTGGCGTAACAAGGCGGTTGCCGATACCTACATGCCCGGTTCGGTATTCAAAATGTGCACCGCGTCAATGGCGCTTGAGGAGGGCAAGGTCAACGACAACAGCTCCTTTATGTGCGGCGGCTCCATGGTGGTAGAGGACAAGGAGATCCATTGCCACGCTTTGGGCGGCCACGGCGGTCAAACCTTTGTCGAGGCGATCTGCAATTCCTGCAACCCGGCGTTCATTCAGATAGGCCAGCTTGTGGGGCTTCAGAAGTTCCGCGATTATTACAAGGGCTTTGGCTTTGCCGACAAGTCGGGCATCGACCTTCCCGGTGAGTCCGACGACCAGTTCTGGGAGGAGGGCACGATGTCAACGGTTGACTTCGCCGTTGCGTCCTTCGGTCAGAACTTCTCAATAACACCTATCCAAATGATAACCGCCTGCGCGGCGGTGGCAAACGGCGGCTATGTTTTGCAGCCCTACGTCGTGTCAAAGATCACCGACGCCCAGGGCAACGTTGTAAAGACCGTCGAAAAAAAGGTAAAAAGGCAGGTCATCTCAAAGGCGACCTCCGACAAAATGAACGAGATTCTCGGCTACAACACCGAGACCGCGGGAGCCACGGCGGGCTATGTCGCCGGCTACAAGGTGGCGGGCAAGACGGGTACCTCCGAGAAAATCGGCGTTACCGAAAAGAAAAGTACCTTTGAGGAGGACTACATCGCGTCCTTCTGCGGCTACGCTCCGGCGGACGATCCCCAGATAGCCATGCTCGTGTTCTTTGACACACCCTCGGGCGGAGCCTACTACGGCTCTCAGGTTTCCTCGCCCGTGTTCATCAATATAATGACCGAGGTGCTTCCCTACCTCGAGATCAAGACGAATTACTCCGAGGAGGATCTGCAATACCTCGACGCCTCCGCGGGAGATTACTCGGGTCTTACCATAGAAGAGGCGACGGCGGCAGCCGAAAAGGACGGCTTCACCGTAACCGTAAAGGGCGGCGGCGAAAAGGTCGTTTCACAGATACCCGCCGTATCGTCCAAGGTTTCGGCAGGCGGCAACATAGTGCTCTATACCGACGACGAAAGCCGCGAGGAGACCGTTATGGTGCCCTCGTTTGTTGAGCTGACAGCGCCCGAGGCAAACATGCTGGCGGCTGAGTACGGACTTAACATCAGCTTCAAGGGAGCTGTGGCGTCCGGCGGCACATGCAGCTCTCAGGATTTGGCAGAGGGCAAAGAGGTAAGCCCCGGCACGGTTGTTACGCTCACATTTGCGGCTGCGTCCGGCGGCGGCTTCAACGACTGATCATTTTACCTGAAAGGAACGATAAAAATGGTAGTATATGGCATTTGGACGTTTTGTGCGGCTGTTGCGGCGTTCGTTATTTCGGCGCTCACGGGAAGGTTTCTGATTCCATACCTGCGCAAGCTGCACTTCGGGCAGACCATTCTTGAGGAAGGCCCCAAGTGGCACAAGAGCAAGCAGGGCACTCCCATAATGGGCGGCATAATGTTCATCGCGGCGATAACGGCTGTCACGATAATCAGCACCGTGGTCTATATCCTGACCGGCTCCGAGTTTATAGAGACCTACCGCGCCGACATCCCGGGCGAGGCCGTGAGCATATTCGCGGGTCTTGGTCTTGCGCTTGCAAACGGCTTTATCGGCTTTATCGACGACTACACCAAGGTGGTGAAAAAGCGCAACCTCGGCCTTACCGCCAAGCAGAAGCTTGTGTTCCAGTTTGCGGCAGCGGCGGCTTATCTTGCCGTAATGTATTTCTCGGGCAAGGACACCGCCACGCTCATTCCCTTTGTGGGCTATGTCGATCTCGGCTTCTTCTACTACATCATTTCCGCCGTCGTTATCGTCGGCATCGTCAACGCGGTCAACCTGACCGACGGCATAGACGGGCTTGACGGCTCGGTCACCTTCTTTGTGGCTGTTGCCTTCATGCTTGTTTCAAGCTCGCTCTACGCGCTCGGAATTACGGCGTTCAGCGCTGCCGTTGCGGGCGGCTGCCTCGGCTTTTTGGTGTGGAACTTCCACCCCGCAAAGGTTTTTATGGGCGACACGGGCTCGCTGTTTTTGGGCGGAGTAGTGTGTGCCATGGCGTTTGCGGTCGATATGCCCATACTTCTGCTTCCGCTGGGCATCGTTTATCTGTGCGAGATGTTCTCGGTCATCCTTCAGGTCGGCTACTTCAAGCTTAGCCACGGCAAAAGGCTGTTCAAAATGAGCCCCATACACCATCATTTTGAGATGAGCGGCTGGAGCGAGGTCAAAATAGTGGCTGTTTTCAGCGCTGTTACCGCCCTGTTCGGCGCGGCGTCGTTTTTGCTGGTTAGCTTCGGCGTAAAAGCGCTTTGATTATATAGGAGGGATCCGTTTGGCTCCAAACAAAAAAATGATTCTGCGCGCCGACGTAAACCGTATTTATGACGACGAATACAGGCAGCGTCAGCAGGCAAAAAAAGAAAAGCTTTTCAGCCGTCCGACGCGTCAGCGCAAAATGAAAAACGCAAAGTGGTTTTCTATCGGCATGGGCATAGACCTGCCCTTCTGCCTTATAATACTCATACTGCTTATCACGGGAACCATAATGATGTTCTCCGCCAGCTACGCCTTTGCCTACTACACCCAGGGCGACAGCTACGCCTACCTCAAGCGTCAGCTTCTGTTCATTGCGCTGGGCATAGCGGCAATGGCGGTAATGAGCTTTTTCAACTACAACAAGCTTCACAAGATAGCGCCCTTTGTTTTGGGCTTTGCCTATGCCGCGCTGGTTTTGGTGCTTATTCTGCCGTCGGCAGAGGGCGGAGTAAAGCGCTGGATTCCCCTCGGCATTTTCAACATCCAGTCATCCGAGATAGCAAAATTCGCGGTCATACTGTTCTTTGCGCACTGGGCAAGCAAATACTACAAAAAAATGCAGCTGCCAAAGTACAGCGTACTGCCCGGACTGACGATTTTCGGCTCGATAGCCGCGCTGCTGTTTTTTGAGCCGCACTATTCGGGCATAGTCATCATCGGCATACTCACCGTCATCATGCTTTATGTAGGCGGTATGAAAACCAAGTACCTTCTCATCGGCGGCGCAATACTTTTAGGAGTTGTTTTCCTGCTGGCGGTTACCGGCAAGCTCTCTTACGCCATGGGTCGTCTTGACGGCTGGGGTCAGGCGCTTACCGCGTCGCGCGGCACCGAGGAATGGGACACCACCTGGCAAACCCGCAACTCGCTCTACGCAATAGGCTCGGGCGGCCTGTGGGGGCTCGGTCTGGGTCAGTCCCGTCAAAAGTACCTGTATCTTCCCGAGCCGCAGAACGACTTCATCTTCGCCATAGTGGTGGAGGAGCTCGGTCTCATCGGCGCCACCATAATACTGCTTATTTTCGCCCTGCTCATCTGGCGCGGCATAACGCTTTCGCTGCGCGCCAAGGATAAGTTCGGCAAGCTTTTGGGCATCGGCCTCACCTCTCAGATAGGCGTCCA
The DNA here is from genome assembly GCA_902798365.1 of uncultured Ruminococcus sp. Classification (GTDB taxonomy): domain Bacteria; phylum Bacillota; class Clostridia; order Oscillospirales; family Acutalibacteraceae; genus Ruminococcoides. The sequence continues at coordinate 28,684 of CADBWP010000005.1, read as the reverse complement.
GGTCGTGCTCAACATACTGGTAATAACCGACTGGCTGCCAAACACGGGTATAAGCCTGCCGTTCTTCAGCTACGGCGGTTCCTCGCTTATAATGCTGCTCGCGCAGATGGGCATAGTGCTTTCCATCTCGCGCACGGCAAACATCGAAAAGCAATAGTTAAGGCAACACCGCACAATTCAAGGCGCACGGCTTGCTTGAATATTGTTCCGTCAGCTTGCCAAAAAAATTAATCCATCGAAACGGAGCTTTGTTATGAAGGTTTTACTTGCAGGCGGCGGCACCGCCGGTCACATCAACCCCGCTCTTGCCATAGCGGGCTATATCAAAGAAAAACGCCCCGACGCACGGTTTTTGTTTATAGGAAACAAGGACGGCATGGAGCAGCGGCTGGTTGTGCAGGCGGGCTTTGAAATAAAGTCCATCACAATAAGCGGCTTCAAGCGCAGCCTGTCGCCCAAAAGCATGGCGGAAAACGCAAAGACCGCCGTGCGCACCGTCACTTCGTCTGCCGAGGCGCGCAAAATAATAAAAGAGTTCGCTCCCGACATATGCATCGGCACGGGCGGCTATGTTTCGGGTCCCGTGGTGCGCGAGGCGGCAAAGCTCGGCGTGCCCTGCCTTATCCACGAGCAGAACGCCTACCCCGGCGTCACCAACAAAATGCTGGCGCGCAGGGTAAAAAAGATAATGCTTGCGGTCGAGGCTGCAAAGCCCTATTTCAAGGGCTACGACACCGTGGTAACGGGCAACCCCGTGCGCGGAGAGATACTCACCGCTGACAGAGCCGAGGCGCGCAAAAAGCTCGGGCTCGATCAGCGTCCGCTCATCCTTTCCTTTGGCGGAAGCCTGGGAGCCGCGCGCATAAACGAGGCTGTGGCTCACCTTGTGGCGCGAAGCGGCAGGGACGGCAGGTATCAGCACATTCACGCCTACGGCAAATTCGGCGCCGATTTTCCCGCCATGGTAGAGGCGCAGGGCGTTACCATAGCAGACTGCAAAAACCTTGACATAAGACCATATATAGACAACATGCCCGAGTGCATGGCGGCTGCCGACCTTGTAATATCCCGCGCGGGAGCAATAACCCTCAGCGAGATCCAGGCGATGGGCAAGCCCGCGATCCTCATACCCTCGCCCAACGTCGCCGAAAATCACCAGTACCACAACGCCATGGCGCTTGTAAATGCAGGCGCGGCAGAGATTCTGGAGGAATCCGAGCTGAGCGGCGAGGCTCTTACCGAAAAGGCGGACAGGATACTGGCGGATCCGCAGACCCTTGAAAAATTCACTCAAAACGCAAAAAATATGGCTATCACCGACGCCAACGAAAGAATTTATTCCGTGGTAAAAAAGGTGATGCAGTAATATACCGGTCATTACGGTAATCACAAAACCCTGCTCCGTTCATAGAATATGACGAATGAACGGAGGAGGGTGTTAGCGTGTCAAAGCTACTTATAACAGGACGAAAAAGGCTTAGCGGCGAAGCGGCGGTTCAGGGGGCAAAAAACAGCGCCCTGCCGGTTTTGGCTGCCGCGGCGCTGGTCGGGGGAGAAAGCGTGATATTCAACTGCCCCGACCTGTCCGACACCGATACCTCGCTCAACATCCTGCGGTATCTGGGCTGCGGTGCAAGGCGCGAGGGCGGCGCGGTCGTAATAAAAAACGACGGCGTTGCAAGGTACGACATACCCGATGGGCTGACGCGAAAAACGCGCGGCTCAATTGTATTTTTAGGGGCGCTTCTGGCAAAGCTGGGCAGGGCAAAAATTAGCCTGCCCGGGGGCTGCGACATAGGAAACCGCCCCATAGATCTTCACATAAAGGCGCTGCGCCGCATGGGCGCGGTAATACGCGAACGCCGCGGAATGCTCGACTGCCGCGCACCGCACGGGCTTACGGGCACGCACATAGCCCTTGACTTTCCCAGCGTGGGAGCTACCGAGGACATAATGCTGGCGGCGGCAACGGCGGACGGAACCACCACCCTGACCAACGCGGCTCGGGAGCCCGAAATAGCCGACCTTGCCGAGTACCTAAACCGCTGCGGCGCAAGGGTGTTCGGCGCAGGCGAAAGCGAAATTGTCATAGAGGGCGTCAAGCGGCTCAGCGCGGCGGAGCACAGCATTATCCCCGACAGGATAGCCGCCGCCACTCTGCTTGCATGCGCGGCGGTGACAGGCTCGCAAATCACGCTAAAGGGCGTTATCCACAGCCATCTGGGCGCGATAGTTCCCGTGCTCGAGGACGCGGGCTGCACCTTTACGCGGCACGAAAACGAGCTGACAATATCGGCTCCGCAAAGGCTGCGCTCAATGAAAACCGTGCGCACAATGCCTTATCCGGGCTTTCCCACCGACGCCCAGGCTCCCGTGCTGGCGGCTGCTGCCGTGGCAGACGGAACCACGGTGTTTATCGAGAACATATTTGAAAACCGCTACCGCCACGCATCACAGCTTGTGCGCATGGGAGCGGACATCCGCACCGAGGGCAAGCTTGCCGTGGTCGAGGGAGTCCCGTCCCTCTACGGCGCCCGGGTCGAGGCGACCGACCTCAGGGCAGCGGCGGCGCTGGTAGCGGCAGGGCTTTGCGCCGAGGGTCAGACCGCCGTGAGCGGCGTTGAGTACCTTGAGCGCGGCTATGAGTCGCTTGAGCTGACGCTGTCCGCTCTGGGCGCGGACATTAAAAGAATATAAAATCCTTGCAATATCAACGGTATTACAGTATAATATAAGGATGATAAAGCACAGGAAGGGGGACTGATTTTGGACGCCAAGGACAGAAAGCAGCTTGCCAGACAGCGCAAAGAGGCTGCCAGGGAAGCGCAGCGTTTCCACAGGGAACAGGAAAAGCGCGAGAAAAAATCCTCTCAAAAATCAAAAAAATCAAAGACCAAGCCCCCAAAAAAGACTGAAAGCAAAATCAAGGAAGCGGTCAATTCGGGCAAGGCGTCTAAATACGAAAACATCAGCCGCGAAGAAAAGTTTCTGCGCGAGAGCGACGAAAAAATCAGAAACCTGCAGCCTCAGGATTTTGAGGACGGCTATTATATAGACGAATACAGCGAAAAAAAGCGCCGCGAAAAGCGCGCCAAGGTGATCCGCAAGCAGGAGAGCGAGGTTATCCGCCGCAGCAAAAAGCCAATGACCACGCGGCAGATACGCATAAGAAACATCCTGATCTCGGCAGGCATCGTCATAACGGTGCTTGTTGTGGGCGCGGTGCTCAGCCTGACCGTGCTGTTCAAAACCGAAAAGATCGACATCGAGGGCGACTCCTACTACGAAGAAAGCCAGATAATCGCGTTCAGCAACGTTGCGCTTCAACAGAATATTTTTATAGCGGCGTGGAACAGCACTCCCGAACAGATAGTTAAAAACCTGACCTATGTCGAGGATGCGCAGATAGGCTTTGCCGTGCCCGACACGGTCACGATAAAAATAACAAACGCCGTGCCCACCTATGCCATGAAAAACGGCGGCGAGTACCTCATCATCAGCTCAAAGGGCAGAGTGCTCGACACCGCCGCGCAGAACACCGACAACCTTGTGGAGCTTATCTGCAACAGCGCCGAAAACCTGCAAAAGGGCGAATACATCAAATTTGAGGACGACAGCGTTCCCGAAATACTCGACAGCGTTGCAAAAAGCCTTGAGGAAAACGGCATAGACAAGGTAAAGGGCTTCGACATCACCAATCTTTCGGGCATAGTGCTCAACTACGACGACCGTATAAGCATAAACATCGGCTTGCCCGAGGACATAGACTACAAGCTCAAAACCGCCTTCACCATCATCAACGAAAAGCTCGACCCCAACAACACGGGCGAGGTTTATGGCACTCTCGACGTTTCTACCTGCAACAAAAACAAGGTGTCGCACTACAAGCCGTCCGAGACCCTGCCGCCCACCACGGCGCCTGCGGCAACTCAGCCCACCACGGCTCCGGCGGACGACGGCGACAACGGAGGAATGTATGACGGCGGCGAGGGCTACGACTGGGGCGGCGACCCCGACGGCGACCTCTACGGCGACGGCGACTGGGAGAATCCCGTGGGCGACTACGACTACAGCGGCGACGGCGACTACATCGACCCCAACGCCTACACCTGGGAAGAGGGCGCGTACGACGGCGGCTATGACGGCGGCGATTACGCAGGCGAATAACGGCGTAAAACTCGCGCGAAAAAAACTGAAAAAACCCATTGATATTTTGTCAAAAGTGTGTTAAGATATATGTCAAAGTATGTATTGTAAGATACTATGCGTTTTTGTAATAGATTCTTGAAAGAATGAAGGAGGAAGTCAAAATGGCTTTTGAACTGGAACTGGAAAATGAGTATGTGCCTAAGATCAAAGTAATAGGTGTAGGCGGCGGCGGCGGAAACGCAGTAAACCGCATGGTGGCAACAGACGTAAAGAACGTTGAGTTTATCGCAATCAATACCGACGAGCATGTGCTCAGACTTTCAAAGGCATCGCAAAAGGTTCAGATCGGCGAAAAGCTTACCAGAGGCAAGGGCGCAGGCTCTCAGCCCGCCGTAGGCCAGAGCGCAGCCGAAGAAAGCAAGGACGAGATAGCGGCGCTTCTTAAGGACGCCGATATGGTATTTGTAACCGCAGGCATGGGCGGCGGCACCGGCACAGGCGCAGCTCCCGTTGTTGCAAAAATAGCAAAGGACATGGGCATCCTCACCGTGGGCGTTGTAACAAAGCCCTTTGCCTTTGAGGGCAAAAGAAGAATGACTCAGGCAGAGCAGGGCATAGCCGAGCTTTCCGCCTGCGTTGACTCGCTCATCATCGTTCCCAACGAGCGCCTTAAGTATGTTTCCGACACCAGCATAACCCTTCAGAACGCGTTTGCCATTGCCGACGACGTTCTCCGTCAGGGCGTGCAGAGCATTTCCGACCTCATTCTGCTGCCCGGTCTTGTAAACCTCGACTTTGCCGACGTTACCTCGGTCATGAAGGACGCAGGCTATGCTCACATGGGCATGGGCTCCGCTTCGGGCAAGGACAAGGCCACCGCAGCCGCAACAATGGCTGTGTCAAGCCCGCTGCTCGAAAGCTCCATCGACGGTGCAAAGGGTCTTATCATCAACATTACCGCTTCCTCCGACGTAAGCCTTGACGACATCGACGAGGCTTCCACCATGATAAAGGACAAGGTAAGCGAGGACGCAAACATCATCTGGGGCGCCGTTATCGACGACAACATGCAGGATCAGATGAGCGTTACCGTTATAGCAACAGGCTTCGGCACAGGCGTAGAGCCTGCCAAGGTCACTCCCGTTGTAGATAACGTAATCGTTGATACCCCCGCAGCAGCTCCCGAGCCCTCACGCCGCAACAACGTGAAGGACACCACCGACGATGACGACGACACCTTCTACGACATCATGTCCATCTTCAACAAATAATCAATAAAGACTTTACGCCGCACGGTTCTCCGTGCGGTGTTGCCTTAACGACTTGCAAATAACTACACTCAGAGGATAATAAAAAACAGCGGCAGCTCCGGCTGCCGCTGCTGCGTGGTTTATGCTTTTTTCAAGCTTCCCCTGCACCTTCCGCATTTGTACATTTCGGGGTGATCGGTAAGCCTTGATCGGCGAAAGCGCTCATACACCGCGCCGCAGGCGGTGCAGACAATGCGGTATTTCGGCTTTGCGGCAAGGGCGTCGGGAATCTCGGCTTTATCTCTTTCCGTGGTGCGGCTCACGCTCAGTCCGCAGGCGGCGTTAACCCTGTCGGCAAGCTCCCTCCACCTGCCCGTGTGGTTCATGCAGCCGCGGCAGGTGTGCAGCAGCTCGTGCATCACGGTGTTTTTCAGCTCGCCTTCGGCGGCGCTTTCGTCCAGCAGCGCGGCGGCTATCTCTATAACATACCTGTCGCCGGTCTTTTTGCAGACCCCCAGCCGGGTTTTGGCTCGGGTGTTTATCTTCCATTCTGTATTTTCGGCATATTTGATTTTCAGCTTTTTTAAATTGCCCTGAGCCTCGGCGGCGTATTTGCCCAAATCCCTCATTTTTTGTTCTTCCCGTCATATTTTATCCATATCAATACTATATATTAACCGTGGCGGACAGTCAAGAAAAATCAAATAAATCTATTGACATTTTGCCGCATAGATGATATAATTACTTCCGTTATGTGAACGGCGACATAGCCAAGTGGTAAGGCACGAGTCTGCAAAACTCTGATGCGGCGGTTCAAATCCGCCTGTCGCCTCCAAGTCAAGAGCGCTTGCTTATGCGGGCGCTCTGTTGTTTTAGGGTGATGTTATGTCAAAGCTTAAAATCTATCTGGCAAGCCCGTTTTTCAATGACTATGAGCTCGAATGTGTAAAGCGCGCGGAGGAAATACTCTTTTCACGCGGCTTCGACGTGTTCAGTCCGCGCCTGCACGAGGTCAGGGTCGATATGGACAAAAACCCGGCGCTGTGGTCAAGGCAGACCTTTGAAAATGACCGCCGCTTCATAGATTGGGCAGACGTCGTGGTCATGCTCTATCACGGCGCATACAGCGACAGCGGAACCGCGTGGGAGGCAGGCTACGCCTGCGGAACGCACAAGCCCGTCGTTGCCGTGCACGTCGGCAGCGACCCCGAAAACGGCTCCAATCTTATGGTGCACGAAAGCAGCCGCACCAACATAACCCTCGGCGAGCTTGAGGACTATGACTTTGAGCTTATGCCCTCAAAGCCCTACACGGGAAAAATGCTCTGACCCCCTGCCGCCCATGGCTTTTGGGCGGCTTTTTGTTTGACATAAAGGAGCAGTTGTGATATAGGCAACACCGCACAATTCAAGGCGCACGGCTTGCTTGAATATTGTTCCGTCAGCTTGCCCAAAAAATCTTACTGTGCAATCCGCACACCTGAATTATGCGGTATTGCCCAAAAAATGCAGCTTGTGGGCAAGGAGACCCGCGTGGGCGCGTTCAACGGTATCATTCTCGGACTGCTTTCAACTCTGTTTGCAGGGCTGTACATCATGCTGTTAAAGCAAAGGAGCTTTGCGTTTTCGTTCGCGGTGTCGGGCTGCATAGGCGCGTCGCTTCTGCTTGCAATGATAATCTCAAGCGCGGTCGGCACGCTCATACCGCTGTTTTTCAAAAGGATAAAGATCGACCCGGCGGTGGCTTCGGGTCCGCTTATCACAACAATAAACGACCTTGTGGCGGTGGTCACCTATTACGGTCTGAGCTGGCTGTTCCTGATAAATATTCTGCACTTGGGCTGACAGAGCGCTCACACGGCAAAAAGCAAGGTATCAACACGGCAAAAAGCAGGTATTAACACTTGTTTTTTGCCTTTTGTTATGATATAATCTTACGGGTGCCTCTGACGACCGGAGGCTCCCTTATGTTGCAGACTGACGGCGCACCGCGCCGAAATGGAGGAAAGTATATAGTGAAAAAGCTAATGTTAGGTAACGAGGCAATCGCAAGGGGACTCTACGAGGCGGGCGTCGGCTTGGTATCAAGCTATCCCGGCACACCCTCTACCGAGATCACCGAGTTTGCCGCAAAGTATGATGAAATTTACTGCGAATGGGCGCCCAACGAAAAGGTAGCCACAGAGGTGGCGTTCGGCGCTTCCCTGCGCGGACTCCGCAGCGCCTGCGCCATGAAGCACGTGGGACTGAACGTTGCGGCTGATCCTCTGTTCACACTCTCATATACGGGCGTAAACGGCGGCATGGTCATTTTTGTAGCCGACGACCCCGCAATGCATTCCTCTCAGAACGAGCAGGATTCGCGCCACTATGCCATAGCGGCAAAGGTTCCCATGCTCGAGCCGTCCGATTCGGCAGAGGCAAAGGACTTTGTAAAGGCGGCGTTTGCCATCTCCGAGGAGTTTGACACACCCGTCATCATCAGAATGTGCACCAGAATAGCTCACTCTCAGGGCGCCGTAGAGCTGTGCGACAGGGTAGAAAGACCCTTGCCCCCATATGAAAAGAATCCGCAAAAATACATAATGGCGCCCGCAAACGCGATTCGCCGTCACCCCTTTGTTGAGGAGCGCACCCAAAAGCTGAGAGAGCTGGGCGAAACCTCCGACCTCAACCGCGTTGAGTACGGCGGCGCCGAAAAGGGCATCATCTGCTCGGGCACCTGCTATCAGTATGTTAAGGAAGTGTTCGGAGACAGCGTTTCCGTGCTTAAGCTCGGACTTGTCAATCCGCTTCCCGTCAATATAATCAGGGACTTCGCCGCAAAGGTCGATAAGCTTTATGTTATCGAGGAGCTCGACGGCATTATCGAGCAGCACCTCAACTCCATAGGCGTTCCCTGCGTGGGCAAGGAGATGTTCCCGCCCATAGGCGAGTACAACCAGACAACCATACGCGAGGCGTTCGGCATGGAGCAGCCCGAATACACGGCTGCCGACACTCCCGTTCCCGTGCGTCCTCCCGTCATGTGTGCCGGCTGTCCGCACCGCGGCCTGTTCTATACCCTTGCCAAGCACAAGATCACCTGCCTGGGCGACATAGGCTGCTACACCCTCGGCTCGGCGGCTCCGCTTTTCGCCCTCGACTCCACCCTCTGCATGGGCGCGTCGGTGTCGGGCATACACGGCTTTAACAAGGCGGGCGGCAAAGAGACCGAGGCAAAGACCGTGTGCGTCATCGGCGACTCCACCTTCATGCATTCGGGCGTTACCGGACTGATAAACATAGCCTACAACGCCTCTAACTCCACCGTTATAATCCTCGACAACTCCATCACCGGCATGACCGGTCACCAGCAGAACCCCACCACGGGCTACAACATCAAGGGCGACCCGGCTTTGGCGGTAAATCTTGAGGCGCTGTGCCGCTCCATCGGCATAGAGCGCGTGCGCGTTGTCGATCCCTACAACCTTAAGGAGTGTGAGGAAGCGGTGCTCGAGGAGCTTGCCGCAGAGGCTCCGAGCGTTATAATCTCGCGCCGCCCCTGCATGCTGCTCAAGTATGTCAAAAAGAATCCTCCCGTAAAGGTCAACGAGGACAAGTGCATAGGCTGCCGTCAATGCATGAAGCTCGGCTGCCCCGCGATAAGCATAAAGAACAAAAAGGCGCACATCGACTTTACCCAGTGCGTGGGCTGCGACGTTTGCACCCAGCTCTGCCGCTTCGGCGCCATAGAGAAAGGAGACAGATGATATGGACACCAAAAATGTTATGATCGTCGGCGTAGGCGGTCAGGGAAGTCTCCTTGCCAGCAAGCTGCTGGGCAAGCTGCTCACGGCAGAGGGCTTTGACGTAAAGGTCAGCGAGGTTCACGGAATGAGCCAGCGCGGCGGTTCGGTGGTCACCTATGTGCGCTTCGGCGACAGGGTGTATTCTCCCGTAATCTCGCGCGGAGAGGCGGACTTCATCGTTTCGTTTGAAAAGATAGAGGCTGCCCGCTATGCCGATACCCTCAAAAAGGACGGCAAGATCATCGTCAACTCTCAGATGATAGACCCCATGCCCGTAATAACCGGCGCGGCTCAGTACCCCGAGGGCGTGCTCGACGAGCTCAGAGCCAAGGGTGTGTTCGTTGATGAAATCGACGCGCTTTCGCTCGCTCAGCAGGCAGGCAACGCCAAGAGCGTGAACATTGTGCTCATGGGCAGGCTTGCCAAGTACTTTGATATAGAGTACGACAAGTGGATCGCCGCCATAAAGGAAAGCGTAAAGCCTCAGTTTGTTGAGGTCAATCTTAAAGCATTTGACTTGGGCTATAATTACTGATAAAATAACCACAGGGCGGGCTCTGCCTGCCCTTTTATGACAGAATAGGAGTGTGATACCCATGCGCAAGTATTTTCAACCCGAAATTGAAACAGCGCCGCGTGAGGAGATTCTGAAGATCCAGAACGAAAAAATCGTAAAGCAGGTCAGACACGTTTATGAAAACGTCAAGTATTACCGCGACCTTATGGACGCAAAGGGCGTAAAGCCCGAGGACATAAAGGGCGTTGACGACATCAAAAAGCTGCCGTTTTTGTCAAAGGCAGATCTGCGTGAGGCATATCCCTACGGGCTGCTGGGCACCGACATCAAAAACTGTGTGCGCATCCAGTCAACCTCGGGCACAACAGGCAAGCGCGTCGTGGCGTTTTATACGCAGGGCGACGTAGATATGTGGGAGGACTGCACCGCCAGAGCCATTGTTGCCGCAGGCGGCGACGAGGGCGACGTTTGCCAGGTCGCATACGGCTACGGTCTGTTTACGGGCGGCGCGGGTATCCACGGCGGCTCTCACAAGGTGGGCTGCCTCACCCTGCCCATGTCGTCGGGCAACACCGAGCGTCAGATCCAGTTTATGATGGATCTCAACGCCACCATTCTTTGCTGCACGCCGTCTTATGCGGCTTACATAGGCGAGACCCTCGCCGAAAAGGGCTACAAGCCCGAGGACAACAAGCTTAAGGCCGGCATCTTCGGCGCAGAGCCCTGGACAGAGGAAATGCGCAGGGATATTGAGAAGAACCTGGGCATAAAGGCGTACGATATTTACGGCCTTACCGAGATCAGCGGCCCCGGCGTCGCCTTTGAGTGCGAGGAACAGCACGGAATGCACATCAATGAGGATCACTTCTATGTCGAGGTCATCGACCCCGACACAGGCGAGGTGCTTCCCGAGGGCAGCAAGGGCGAGCTTGTGTTCACCTCTCTTGACAAAGAGGCGTTTCCGCTGCTTCGCTACCGCACACGCGACATCTGCGTGCTCTCGCGCGAAAAATGCTCCTGCGGCAGAACCTTTATCAGAATGACAAAGCCCATGGGCAGAAGCGACGATATGATGATCATTCGCGGCGTAAACGTGTTCCCCAGCCAGATCGAGACCGTGCTGCTCAACGAGGGCTACTCGCCCAACTATCAGATAGTGGTTGACCGCGTCAACAACAGCGACACCATCGACGTGTTCGTAGAGCTTGCTCCCGAGCAGTTCTCCGACATCGTGTCGCGCCATCAGGCAAGAGAAAAGAAGCTTGAATCCGCAATGCGCACCATGCTGGGCATAGGTCCCAAGGTTCATCTTGTTGCGCCCAAGTCCATAGCGCGCAGCGAGGGCAAGGCGGTTCGCGTTATAGACAACCGCAAGCTTCACGACTAAACCCGTCTTTCGGAGAAAGGAAACACTATGGCTATTCAGCAAATTTCCGTTTTTATAGAGAACAAGCAGGGCAAGCTGCTCAACACGGTCAAGGCGATCTCCTGCGAGGGCATCAACATCCGCGCCATGAGCATTGCCGACACACAGGACTTCGGCATCCTGCGCATGATAACCTCCGATCACGACAGAACTCTTGAGATTTTAAAGGAAGAGTCCATCGTCAGCACCACCGAGGTCATCGCAGTAAAAATGGAGGACAAGGTCGGCTCTCTTTACGAGGTTATGAAGATTTTGTCCGACGCGGGCGTGAACATCGAGTACATGTACGCCTTTACCGCCACCGAATCCTTCGGCGCCTACGTTATCTTCCGCGTTGACGACGTGGCTCAGGCTCAGGAGCTGCTTGACAAAAGCGGCATCCCCACGCTGTGCGAGGAGGACATGAGAGCCCTGTAAGCCGGCCGCCCCGCAACGGGCATTGAAAGGAATGAAAAACCATGCCACAGCCCCTTATATCGGTGATAGTGCCGGTATATAACGTCGAAAACTATATTTCGGACTGCGTCACATCTCTTGTTGCACAGACATATCCCAATACAGAGATCATTTTGGTTGACGACGGCTCTGCCGACGGCAGCCCTGCGCTGTGCGACCGCTTTGCGCGGGAGCATGGCTGCGTAAGGGTGATCCATCAGGGCAACACGGGACCGTCGGGTGCGCGCAACGCCGGTATAGACGCGGCAAAGGGAGAGTATCTTCTCTTTGTCGATAGCGACGACACCGTCAGCCCCGAGCTGATATCCGTGCTGTACGGGCTGCTGTGCGAATATAACGCCGACATCGCCTGTGCGTCACACAGGGAGTCGGGGCAAAGGGATGTTTCGGTGCTCGGCTCCGAGCAGGGCATAATGCAGCTGCTTAAGGAAGACACGGGGCTTACCACCTCGTCATGGGGCAAGCTGTATTCAAGGGCTCTTTTTGACGGCGTCCGTTTTCCCGAGAACATCATTTTTGAGGACTACTACACGACACCGCTTTTGTTTGACCGCGCACGGGTCATAGTTTATACCGACCGGTTTTTGTACAATTACCGCTCCGACAACAGTCAAAGCATAATGCACTCGCGGTTTTCAAAAAGGCGGCTCGCGTTTTATGATGTAAGCGACTGTGTAGAGCGTTTTTTGGCGGAGCGTTATCCGCGCCTTGTGCGGCTTTCGCGTTTACGACGCACGCGCTATTCAGTTTCGTTTTATAAGCAGGCGGTGTGCTGCGTTACGCGCGACCGCGAAACCGAAGCCCTGCTGGTGAGCAACGTCAGGCGCGGAATAATTCCGTATCTGTTCGGCTCGGGCAAGCTCTCAAGCAAGGCATACGGCGTGGTTATTTCCATATGTCCCCCCTTGGCGGCGGCGTTCTTCAAAAAGGAGCGGAAGAACGGAAGTAAAGAATAAAGAATAACGAATAACGAATAAATAAAAAGAGGACGGCGTTCGTACCGTCCTCATTTTAAAATTTCATAATCCCGCCGTTGCGGAAAGGCTTTGTTAATACCAACCTGTCATAAGGCGGAGAAAGCGCCCACCGGCGCAAAGGCGGAGAAAGCGCCTACCGGCGCTTATTCGGCAGGCTGCCAGGTCTCGTTTTGGGAAAGGTCGTCGCAGGGGGTGGCGCAAAGCTGATAGTTTGTCTTGCCGTCGGCTGTCCAAACCTCAAAGTTGAACACAACTATGCGCTTTTCCTCGTCGTAGTAGCCCTGTGAGTGGTCGGTCTCGAGCTTAGGCTTAACCTTTTGAAGATCCTTGAAGTAATCCTCAAAGAACGCCTTAACCTCGTCCTCGGACTTTGAGGTGGTAAGGTGGAAGCGCATACTTCCGTCGTCAAAGGTCGTGTAGGTTTCGTACTGCGTGTCGTCAACAATGTTCATCACAGCCTTAAAGCCGTCCTCATAGCTGAACGGCAGCTCGTAGCCGTCGTCGGTTATCTGACCTATTATCGCAGGGTCGGTTATCTTGGGCGCGTGCGATACTCCATCGGTTGATGTCGTCGCCTTTTTCTTTGAGCCGCAGGCGGTAAGCGCAAGGGCGAGAGCCGCGGCGCAGAGCACGCATAAAACGCGTTTCAGTATGGTTGATTTATTCATAACATTACCTCCGTAAAGACATACTGTCATAATTCTAATATATAGGCAAAAAAAAGTCAACACAAATTGTGTAAAACAACAAAAATCCTTCAAAAGTCAAAAAAAGTCAAATTTCTCTTGACTTTTTCGTAAAATGTATTACAATATTATTAGCACTCAAAGATGGCGAGTGCTAATAATATGTATTTTAAAAATAGGAGGCTATTTTTTATGAGTATTAAACCATTGCTTGACAGAGTTGTGTTAAAGGTTGAGGAAGCCGAGGAAAAAACCAAGAGCGGAATCATCCTTTCGTCGGCGGCACAGGAGAAGCCGCAGTTTGCAACCGTAGTGGCTGTAGGCCCCGGCGGTGTGGTTGACGGCAACGAGGTAGAGATGTATGTCAAGGTGGGCGACAAGGTTATCGCCTCAAAATACGCAGGCACCGAGGTAAAGATAGACGGCGAGGAATACACCATCGTCCGCCAGTCCGATATTCTCGCCACGGTAGAATAATTTATTTGGAGGTATTTGATTATGGCTAAGCAGATAGCATACGGAGAAGACGCAAGAAAGGCTCTTATGAAGGGCATTGACCAGCTTGCAGACACGGTAAAAATCACTCTCGGCCCCAAGGGCAGAAACGTGGTGCTCGACAAAAAGTTCGGCGCACCCCTCATTACAAACGACGGCGTAACCATCGCCAAGGAGATCGAGCTTGACGATCCCTTCGAGAACATGGGCGCACAGCTTGTAAAAGAGGTTTCCATAAAGACAAACGACGTTGCCGGCGACGGCACCACCACAGCCACCCTGCTTGCCCAGGCGCTTATCCGCGAGGGCATGAAGAACGTGACCGCAGGCGCAAACCCCATGGTCCTCAAAAAGGGTATTGCCGACGCGGTAAAGGTAGCTGTAGATGCGGTAATCGCAAACAGCAAGACCGTTGCGGGCACCGCCGACATCGCGCGCGTCGCCACGGTTTCCTCTCAGGACGAGTTCATCGGCAACCTTATTGCCGAGGCTATGGAGAAGGTGACCACCGACGGCGTTATCACCGTTGAAGAGTCCAAGACAGCCGATACCTACAGCGAGGTAGTTGAGGGCATGATGTTCGACCGCGGCTACATCGCTCCCTACATGGTGACCGACACCGACAAAATGGTTGCCGAGCTCGACAACCCCTATATTCTCATCACCGACAAGAAGATTTCCACCACTCAGGAGATCCTTCCCGTACTCGAACAGATCGTTCAGTCCGGCAGAAAGCTTCTCATCATCGCCGAGGACGTAGAGGGCGAGGCTCTCACAACTCTCGTGCTCAACAAGCTTCGCGGCACCTTCACCGTTGTTGCGGTCAAGGCTCCGGGCTTCGGCGACAGACGCAAGGAAATGCTTCAGGACATAGCCACCCTCACAGGCGGCACCGTTATCACCTCCGACCTCGGACTCGAGCTTAAGGACACCACCATGGATCAGCTCGGCACAGCCCGTCAGGTAAAGGTCGAGAAGGAAAACACCATCATCGTTGACGGCGCAGGCGACAAGGACGCCATCAAGGGCAGAGTTTCGCAGATCCGTCAGCAGATCGAGACCACAACCTCCGACTTTGACCGTGAAAAGCTTCAGGAGCGTCTTGCAAAGCTCGCAGGCGGCGTTGCGGTAATCAAGGTCGGCGCAGCCACCGAGGTAGAGATGAAGGAGAAGAAGCTCCGCATCGAGGACGCCCTTGCGGCAACCAAGGCTGCTGTTGAGGAAGGCATCGTAGCAGGCGGCGGAATCTCCTGCATGAACGCCATTCCCGCGGTAGAGGCATTTGTAGAAACCCTTGAGGGCGACGCAAAGACAGGCGCAAAGATCGTGCTCAAGGCTCTTGAGGAGCCGCTCCGTCAGATCGCGGTCAACGCGGGTCTTGAGGGAAGCGTAATTGTCGAGAACGTAAAGAAGGCAGGCAAGGTAGGCTACGGCTTCAACGCGCTCACCGAGGAATACACCGACATGATGGACGCAGGAATCGTCGATCCCACCAAGGTAACACGCTCCGCGCTCGAGAACGCCTCGTCCGTTGCGGCAATGGTGCTCACCACCGAAAGCCTTGTAGCGGACATCAAGGAGCCCGCTCCCGCGGCAGCTCCCGCACCCGACATGGGCGGAATGTATTAACAGAATAAAAAATTCGCCGGAAGCAGAGCAGTCTTTGCTTCCGGCTGTGTTGCTTTTTTCGGCGTTTTGTATTATAATGGTTGCAAGGATGTGATGTTATGAAAATCAAAAAGGACTTTATTCTTCGCAAGGTCGCCGACACCTACGTGGTTGTTCCCGTGGGCAGGCAGACGCTCGACTTCAACGGAATAATCAATCTCAACGAAACGGGAGCGTTTTTGTTCGGGCTGCTTCAAAACGGAGCGGACGAGGACGAGCTTACCGCACGCCTGCTCGACGAATACGAGGTGACGCCCGAAAGGGCAAAGGCGGACGTCGCGGCGTTTATCACCAAGGTAAAGGACGCTGATGTGCTTGAATAAAGAGGTTCAGCTTGCGGAAATAATAGAAATAATAGAAGAAAAGCTGAATGCCGGCGGCACCGTCACCTTTACCCCAAACGGCGAAAGCATGATGCCCATGCTGCGCGACGGCGAGGACGCGGTCGTGCTCAAAAAGCCCGGCGGCAGGCTTCACCTGTTTGATGTTCCGCTTTACCGCCGCTCAAACGGTCAGTTTGTGCTGCACAGGGTCATAGATTTCGGCAAGGACGGCTCCTACGTCATGTGCGGCGACAATCAGTTTGCAAAGGAGCGCGGCATAACCGACGCTCAGATAATCGGCGTGGTGACCGCCTTTTTCCGCAAGGGCAAGGCGTACAGCAACAATTCGCTGCGCTACCGCACTTACATCAATTTCTGGTACTATACCCGTCCGTTCAGAAGGGTGTTCCGCGCAGTAAAGCGCCGCTGGCAAAGGCTCTTCGGCATCGACCCCAACAAAAAATCAAATAAAAGCCCGGAGCAAAGCACGGAAAAACAATAAAACTGCCAACCGCAAGGAAGGCAGTTTTTTATGCTTTCAACAGTTTGTTCTTGAGCCGGTTTATCATATCTGCGAGCAGCTTAAGAGGTATGGCGGGAATAAGACATATCAAAAGTCCCCAAAGCGTCGCTTTTTTCCGAGAGCCGCGCGTACAGCGGCATAAGCAGCATTATGATCACATCGGTTTCCTCGCGTCGTATAAAGCACGGGGAAGAGGAGGCTTGCTGTACGCTTATCCTCCCTGAGCCTTACTCTTTTTCGGAATGAAATTGAGCTTTGCGATAAGCTTTTTCAGCTTTTTATACTCGCCGAACACTATCACGTTCATGGCGTAGGCGGCGGTGGGGATAAGCAGGGGAATATATGTCAGAATATACTGCGACTTGCCCTCAAACAGCAGGTGGTAGCTGAAGCCGCCCAAAAGCACCAGCGGCAGCAGCACGGTCTCTATATTGGTCTTGCGGTTGATAAACAACAGATAGATTCCCACCGCAAAAAGAATGTAAATTATCTGCATGTAAAAGGCGAAGTGCAGCTCCAGAAGCTGACCCAGGCTCTGACGATACACAGCCTCGCCCAGACCCTTCATTTCCTCGGTAGAGATGTTCTTGGTGTGTCCGGGAGCCTTGTCGTCGTCGATGGTGTGCTGCTTGACCTTGCTCACCCAAATGCTCTCATAGGTGGGCTCGTTCCATTGGCTAAGAATCTTCTTGCTGTAAAAGTCAAGGGCGTAGTCAAGGTCGCCGAACGCCTCCATACGCTCGCCTATGTTCTCCCAGGCGCGCTCGTTTGCAAGGTCGTTGTCAAGCTGACTTTGAATGTAGGTGTCCTTGGCAATGGTGGTGTACCAGCCGGGAGCCATGTATGACTCCTGCATACCCAGGTCGAGGTAGAGCACCTGCGATACGCCGCTTGCATATTCGGTCTCGGCGCGGCTCTCATAGTGCATTATAACAAGCGAGTTGGAGCCTATGGCAACAGCCACAAGCGCGGCGGCAAAGGCGACGCTCTGCCACTTTTTTCTTTTGAAGGTGTGCACCAGCAGCATAATAACAAACGCCGCCAGATAGATCATGTTGTTGTACTTTACGAATATCGAAAGCACCAGCAGCACGCCGCAGGGCGCAAGCCACTTGTATTCCTCTGTCTGAAAATACTTTATAAGGAACAGGCTCGCCCAGATGGCGCAGCACATGCCGATGATGTTGCCGTAGGCAAAGGTGCAGAACAGTATGGGCTGCAGGCAGCCCGCAAGCATAAGTATGGCAATGAACTCTATGCTTTTTCTCTTGAACAGCAGGCGCGTAATGCGTGCAAGGGCAAAGTAGGAGGCGCCCACGCACAGCACGTTGATTATCTGAATGGGCATTGAGCTGTCGGCGCCGAAGATGCGGTAAATAAACTCGCTGAACGCCACAAAGCCAAGCTGGAAGGGATAGAAGTTGAAATAGTTGTAGTCGCTGTAAAAGGAGTGGTTGTAAAACGCCTGTCCGTCGCGCAGGGCTTCGTATTTGCCCTGTGCGGCGCCTGCCGCCGCCTCAAAAAGGTTGGCGCTGTCGGCTGCGGGCACAGACCTTACGGTGCATACCCATATAAGCCCCAAAACCACCGCCAGCACGGCAACGGACGCCTCGGCTATGTGTATGTTTATCTTTGCAAAGAAGTCGTACTTTTTGCGAAGGGCGAACAGTATTATCACAAACAGCACGGTGAACACTATGTTCAGCGGCACTATGTCGCTCTGATACAAAATCTTTTCGCTCACATACGCGTTGGGGTCTATTACGCTGGTCTGAAAAAAGCCCATCAGCGCTATGTAGCCGAACGCCAAAAATACAAACAGGCTTATCACGTTCACCGTAACATACTCGACCATGCACTTTTTTTCCTCGGTCGCTATGGTTTTAACGGCGGCCTCTGCCTTGGGCGCGGGGCTCGGCTGCCTGCGCGCGGTTTTCTTGTTCTTTTTACTCATGTGTATTACCTTCTAAAATTCATCTTTAACGGAGCGCAAAAACAGGCTTTGTATCTCCGTCATAATATCGGCGTTTTCAAACAGCGCCTTATAAACCGACGTGATTATGGGAATATCAACGCCGTGTTCGGTTCCCAGCTTGTACAGCGCCTTCGAGGTCATTACGCCCTCGGCGAGCTTTTCAAAGCGGTTGCCCTTTACAAACTCCTCGCCGTAGCGGCGGTTGTGGCTCCACGGCGAAAACAGCGTCGCCTCATAGTCGCCCAGATGGCACAGCCCGAACGCGCTCATGCGTTTGCCGCCCAAGGCTTCTATAAGCCGCGACACCTCCTGAGTGCCGCGCGCCATAAGACCGCCCTTAAGCGAGGTGTAGCCCAAGCCGTCGAGGATGCCCGCGGCAAGACCTATGACGTTCTTGGCCGCCGCGCCAATCTCGCTTCCTATAAGATCCTGACCTATGTAAAAGCGGATAAGGTCGCTGTTGAACTCCTTTACAAGCCGCTCCTTGACCTGCTGGTTTTCGCTGTCGATTACCATGCAGTTTGGTATGCCCTTGACGTAATCCTGCGGATGACCGGGACCCACCCACACCGCGACGGGTGTTTTTTCGGTGTCGGCAAACTCCGCGACGATCTCGCTCAGCCGCTTGCCCGTGGTGGCTTCAACGCCCTTCATGCAAAGCACTATCGTTTTGCCGTCAAGGTCGTTTTTGGCTATGTCCGCAAAGTAAGAGCGCAGATACTGCGACGAGATCGAAATGATAACGACCTCGGCGCGGCCTACCGCATAGGCAAGGTCGCTCGACACCTCGATGGAATCGGGATAGGCGAGGTAGTCGTTTTTGCGCTCGTTTTTAAGCTGAATAAACTCGGGAGCGTCCGCAAGTCCGCAGCTGAGCACCTCGTGACCTGTTTTGTCAAGGTACCATGCAATGCAGCTGCCCCAGCGACCGCAGCCCAGAACAGATATTTTCATAAACCGTCTCCTGTGTTGATTTTGCAATATATAGGTAAAAGGGGCGGGCATAAAAATACCCGCCCGACCGTATGATTTAAATAATAACCTGCCTACGAGTAGAACAGGTGGGCGCCGCCTCTGTACTTCAGGCTCCCTTCTTCCAGTTGCATGGGAGGTCTGCACACCGCACAGAGAGAAAAGCTCCCGATTTAAGAGTTGTAGGGTTATTTAAAAATCATTCACGCATCGGGCAGGCTAAAAAACCAACCCTGTGTATTATGTGAAAACCGCGGCGGATAATTCGCCCGGGAGTTTCTATATGTACATTTTACATTGTTTTTTGCCGGAAGTCAAGAGATTTACGCAAACCTGTAAAGAATATATTTTTTTATAAAAATATTCAAAAAAACTGTTGACAACACACAAAGACTGTGATATACTGTAGGGGAACTGAGAGATGAGAACGATAAAAACTTCCTTTCTATGTGCTTGATTACTCCATAAAATTACCTAAAAACCGACGGTTAAGCTCCGTCGGTTTTTACGTTATGCCGTAATTTGTTAAGCTTTTGAAATATGTATTGAAAATCGCGCGTAAAAATAATATAATAAAAGCCGTAAAAATCCGATACCCATGCCGTTTGGTACGGCAGTAAAAAATACAGGAGCTGCAATATGAAGGCTTTTGAAAAGCTTCCCTCGGAGTTTCGGTGCGACGAGGTGCGTCCCTACTACGACGCCCTTGCAAAAAAGACGGCGAGCCGTGTGCTCAAGCGCGTGTTCGACCTTGTTGTCGCGCTGATAATTCTGGTGTTTTTAATAATCCCCATGCTTGTTATAGCGGTCGCAATAAAATGCGATTCAAAGGGTCCCGTGTTTTTCCTTCAGGAAAGGGTCACGACCTATGGCAGGCGCTTTAAAATCTTCAAGTTCCGCACCATGGTGGTAAATGCCGAAAGCCTTGGCACGCAGGTAACCACCGACTGCGACAGCCGCGTCACCAAGACGGGCAGGCTTTTAAGAAAATTCCGCCTTGACGAGCTGCCCCAGGTGCTGAACGTCATCGGCGGCAGCATGTCGTTCGTGGGCACCCGCCCCGAGGTGCCGCGTTATGTGGAGCAGTACCGCCCCGAATATTACGCCACCCTGCTTTTGCCGGCAGGCATAACCTCTCTCGCCTCAATAAAATACAAGGACGAGGAAAAGCTGCTCGCCTCGGCACAGGACGCCGACCGCGTTTATGTGGAAAAGGTGCTGCCCGAAAAAATGCGCTACAACTTAGAATATCTTAAAAGCTTCGGCTTCTTGACCGACATAAAGCTTATGCTTCAAACCGTTCGGGAAGTAATATCCTGAAAATGAGGTATCCCTATGACATCGTTCAAAGAAAGCCTTAAGGACAGCTCGCTGTTCCGCAAGGTATATATAATCGACTTGTTCTTTTGCATGGTTTCGTTCTTGCAGGTATTGTCATATGTGCTGATAGTGCCAATCTTTATTTGGGGGCTCTATCTTATCTACACCAACCAGCGCAGATACAACACCTTCTTCAACATGCGCTTCGGCTTGTGGATGGGGCTGTTTTTGATATTTTCGTTTATCTCGATGCTGTTCAACATCTCCATCACCCTGCCGATAAGCATAGTTATGTTTTTGCACGTGCTCATCTGCTTCTTCCTGTTTTACGGAATGCACACCGAGCCGAGCTTCAATTTCAGGCAGGAGATTTTCGACATAGCCAAAACGATAATCTACTTTACCACCGTAACCAACATCTTCGGTCTGTTCTGCCTTATGTTCGGCTTTTACTACGACTGGAAATTCTTCGACTGGTACCGCATCGGTTTCCCGATTTACGAAAACCGCTTTACCAGCGTGTTCTTCAACCCCAACCTGCTCGGCTTTGTGTCGGTGGTGGCGCTGCTCTGCTGCCACATGCTCACCAAGCCCGTGCTCAACGAAAAGACCGAGGGCAGGCGCGTCAACAAGGTCTGGCTGGGACTGTGCGTGGTCACCAACCTTTTTGCCCTCAACCTATGCGACTCCAACGCCGCCTTTGTGCTGGGGCTTGGCTATGTCATCATATACATCGCCTACATCTTCTTTGCGCGCGACACGGGCAAAACCTTCAAAAACATCTTTATCCGCGTCGTCGCGGTCATACTCATCGCCGCGATATTCGCCGGCGCGTCGCTTATGTTCCGCGCCATATTCCAGACGGGCTTTGCTGCCATAACGGCAAAGACCCACGCGCTTGCCGACTATATTTTTGACAACCACTCGCTTATAGAGGACCTTGAGGAGGGCAGCCTTGTTATAGAGGACGGTCAGCCCATAGTCACCTTCGGACATACAAACAAAAACCTCGACAGCGGACGCATGAAGCTGTGGCGCGAATCGCTGGGACTGTTCCGCATTTCGCCCGTGATAGGCGTTTCGCACGGCAACATCATCTATTACAGCGGAAGGTACCTCAGCGGCACGCTCAAGTTCGACTACAACCACAGCGACCTGCACAACGGCTTCCTCACCATTCTGGTTTCGACGGGACTTATCGGCTTCCTTATCTTTGCCACTATAGGCTTCCGCTTTGCAAAGCACGCGGCGTCGGCGCTGTTCTGGCAAAAGGAGACCCGCCGCGACGACGTGTTCCCGTGCATGTTCGCGTTTTTGGGCGCGTATCTGGGCTATTCGCTGTTTGAAAAGGCGCTGCTCTACGACATTTCGTTCATGGTCATGTTCTTCTGGCTTATAATGGGCTACACCTCCGTTTATATCATGGAGAGAGAGCACGACCTTACTCAGCGCAGCCTGTTCAAGTCAAAGCGCCTTACAAGGGCGATGCTGTAAATTATTTTTCAGCCTGCCGTCACACAACGGCATTGACTGCACGGCAAAAATTTGGTACAATAACAGCATAAAAGTCACAAGAAGGTGAAGATATGGAATGTAAGAACTGTAAGGCGAACAATCCCGACGACGCAAAGTTTTGTCATGTGTGCGGAGAATCGCTCACTACCTTTCAGCGCATGGTCGATCTGAACTACAAGGGCAGAACCCAGCGCCGCAGCGAGGACGAATACGAGCAGCGCACCTCTAAAAACGGTAAAAAAAAACTCCCTGAGCCAATGGTAGGGGAGACCTACGACGCATACGGCGAGGGCGCGGCGTTCAACCCCGTAAAGCGCGCCGAGACCATAGAGTATGACGGCACCAGGCGCACGGCGTCCTCAAAGCCGCGGTACAGCGCGCCTTACCTTATCTCGGTTTACATACTGGCGGCTTTGGCGGCGGCAATGCCCGTGTTTTCGTTTTTCGGACGCATCACGCTTGCCTCGGGGGGCAATTCGGGCTCCCTTAGCCTTTTCGATTTTTTCGGGCTTTATGCCGAATCAAGCGACGCTTACGGATTTTTCACGGAGTTGGGTCACGACCTCAGCTTGTTTCCCAAAGTGCTTGACAAGATCGACTTTTACTATACGGCAGGTCTGATTGTTTCCATAGTCTCAGCCGCTATTCTCGCGGTCGCTCTGCTGCTCTGCTTCATAACCGTGCTGCTCGCTCTTCTGCGCAGGCGCAGCGCTTCGTCGGTCGGCATTGTCGCAGCGGTTTTCACCCTGTTTGCGGACGCCCTTTCGGTCGGCGTTTGCATGTATATCACTCGTCGCCTTGCAGGTTATGATTTGGGAACAGACTTTCTGACCGTTACCACCGCCCCCGCGGTGTGGATCTCCGTGATCCTCGCCGTCCTGCTCTTCATCGCCTGCATAGCGGTAAAGGCGACGGGCAAGCGCAGATAACCAAATAAATTACAAAAGCGTGTGTGGCAGTCTGACTGCTGTATGCGCTTTTTCTTTTAAAATCTATTGAAATATTTGTATTTATCATGTATAATAAAATTGTACTAATAAACCTGCAAAATTTATAACATTTACCGAACGCAAAACAATTCGGAAAGGACGGAATAAAATGAGAAAAACAAAAATCGTCTGCACGGTCGGCCCGGCGTGCAACACCAAAGAGATGCTGCTCAAGATGATCGACGCGGGAATGAACGTTGCGCGCATCAATATGTCTCACGGCAGCCACGAAAGCCTTAAGCCCGTGTTTTCAAACATCCGCAAGGCAATAGCCGAAAGCGGTCAGAACATAGCCATCATGCTCGACACCAAGGGTCCCGAGGTGCGCGTCACCACCTTTGAGGGCGGCTCCGCCGTGCTTGAGGAGGGCAGCGAGTTCACCCTGTACAAGCAGAAGGAAGAGGGCGACAGCGAGGGCGTCGCCATCTCTTATCCCAAGCTTGTCGATTTGTTTTTCCGCGAGGGCGAGGCTGCCATAGGCAGAGAGCTTCTGCTTGACGACGGACTTATTTCGATATTCACAAAAGAAGTGACCCAGGACAAGATCGTCTGCACCGTCAACAAGGGCGGCACGCTCAAAAACCGCAAGAGCATAAACATTCCCGGCTATCACATCAACATGCCATATGTAAGCGCTCAGGACAGGCGCGATCTCGAGTTCGGTCTTGAGCAGGGCGCAAACGTTGTGGCGGCATCGTTTGTGCGCAATCACGAGGATGTCCGCACGCTGCGCGACTTTATCGACAGCTTAGGTTACGAGCACGTTGAGATAATCGCCAAAATAGAAAACCAGAGCGGCGTTGACGACATGGATCTCATCATGGATTACGCCGACGGCATAATGGTCGCGCGCGGCGACATGGGCGTTGAGATTCCCTTTATTAAGCTGCCCGAAATCCAAAAGACCCTTATCCGCAAGTGCGTTGCAAAGGGCAAATATGTCATCACCGCCACCCAGATGCTCGAGAGCATGACCACCTCGCCGCGTCCCACCCGTGCCGAGATAAGCGACGTTGCCAACGCCGTGTATGACGGCACCAGCGCAGTAATGCTGTCGGGCGAATCGGCGGCGGGCAAATATCCCATAGAAAGCGTAAAGGCGCTTGACGCCATATGCCGCGAGGCAGAGGAAAACGGCGAGTTTGCCGCCCTGCGCAACTACGTTGAAAAGAACGGAATAAAGGACAGCAACATCTTCCGCGGCAGCATTTGCAGAGCCGCAAAGGACATTGCAAGAGCAATCGACGCAAAGGCTATCATAGTAGAGAGCGCCACCGGCAGAGTTGCGCGCGCAATGGTCAACTTCCGCCCCGAGGTTCCCGTCATCGCCGTGGTAACCTCCGAGATAGTCTGCCGCAGGCTGTGCCTCAACTGGGGCATAACCGCGCTTATAGGCGAGGAAAAGGTCACTCAGGACGAGATAACCAAGCAGGCTATGGAAAAGGCGCTCAGCACCGGCCTTGTAAGCAAGGGCGACACCGTGGTGGTGCTGTCCTCCAACAAGACCCTGCCCACCTCAAGCACCGATTCGCTCAATATCAGGATACTGTAAATGAACAACATCATTCTCATAGGTATGCCCGGCTCGGGCAAAAGCACCGTGGGCGTGCTGCTGGCAAAGGCGCTGGGCTATTCCTTTACGGATACCGACCTCATAATCAGCCGCCGCGCAGGCAAGCCCCTGCAAAGAATACTGGACGACGACGGGCTTCAGGGCTTCCTCGCCCTTGAGCGGCAGGTGGGCGAAGCGCTCGTCTGCGACCACACCGTTGTGGCAACAGGCGGCTCAATGGTGCTCAGCGACCCGGCAATGGCTCGCCTTAAGCAAACCGGCAGGGTGGTGTATCTCAGCGTTCCGTTTGAGGAGATAAGCCGACGCGTCACAAACATAAAAACGCGCGGCATAGCCTTTCACAAAAACGAAACTCTCGCCGACGTGTATCGTGACCGCGTGCCGCTGTACGAAAAATACGCCGACATAACCGTAAGCGTCAACCCCTCCGACAGCATAGAGGAAACCGTGGATTCGCTTGTGGATATACTGCTATAATAATCAGGGCTGCCGCTTGATGATGCGGCAGCCCTGCTGTGTTTTGCCTTGGGTTGCTAAACGTTTTTTTGACAGCACGTTAGCCTCCCCTTATCGCAGGGGAGGCTTTTTGGCGTAGGCATATATACCTAATAATCAATGATACGCTTCGTCGTCGTAATCGTAAATGTAGGAGTTGTAATTATAAACATACTTTGAATCCGGGTTTGCCTTTCCGTTGCTGTTCAGTATTCCCAGCTCCTTAAGTACCTTTATGGTTTCGGTGTAGCTGCTGTTGATAGTGTACTCATGACGGTTATAATTAAAGCTGTTGATGTTCGAGATGTTCGAGATGATCGAGTAGATCGCCGTGTCTCCGCGCGTGTTTTCCGACCGCTTATCGTCTCCCTGCAAAATCAAACTTATTTCTCTAACGCCGCTGACCTCTCCCACTCGAAAATAATCATCTCTGAATGCGGCTAATACCCTTTGTGCGTTTTCGCCTTCCAGTTCATACGCAGCCGTGATGTAGGTTTCGGTTTCCGCGAAAAGAGTTATACGGTCGATGTCCTCCGGATTTAATGACGCCACGAAGCTGTATTTTTTCGCGTAGGTCGGTGTTTCCTTTATGCTTTCAATATAATGGTAGGGATCCGTGTAAGCGCTGTCGCCGCCGGTAAATGCTCCCGACAATATGTAGGAGTTTTCATAATACCGCGTCACTATCCTTCCGTCGTTCAGCTTGTAGGCGACGCTGAAGCTTTGGTCGTAGTTTATCAGGGCTGAAATCGCCGATACCAAAGACCTGCTCAGCACACCGTTGAAGCGCTTTGAAAGCTTGCCGTCCCTTGTGAGCTGTGCCATCGACTTGTGCGCCTTAATAATGTTGTCGATGTCCTTCTTGTCCGTAAAATCTCCTGCAGAATCCCTGATAAGCGAGGGCGAGGGCTTAAGGCCGTACTCATCGGTAAAATCCCAGTTGTAGGATATAAGTCCCGCGCTTTGAACGTCGCCCGGCTCGGGCACAAAGCTTGTGAACGAGTTGCACGTAAGGCAGCATACGCCCATCAGTATAAACGTCAGGGCGGTCAGTCCTCCGGCGTATATCAGGCTCTTTATCATCTTGCCGAAGCCGCGGAACAGTATCAGGTGGCAGATGACAAAGGCGGCTGTTCCGCCCAGCAAAAATCCGAACACAAAGCCGGGATATGCCGAGCCGAAAAGATTTGCTCCGCCCATGGTCAGCCCAAGCACCATGCCCAAAATAAAGGTCATAAGCAGCTCTACCGCATAGCAGGGCAGGCGGAACGCATAGTGGCTTTGCGCACGCTCGGCTTTTCTGCGCGGTATAAGCACGGCGGAAAGCGCGATGCAGGCGGCGATGAACAGCAGCCAGTAGATCACGTTTATGCCGTCATAGGCGGCAAGGGGATTGAGCGCCTTAAGCAGAAAGCTGTCGTTGTACAGTCCCCAGGTTATGCCGTAGTAAAAAGATTCTATGGTGTTTTTAACGAGCTTTGCGGCAATGGGATAGGCAAAGCAGATCGCCAAAAAGGTCAGCACCGTGTTGACCGAGGTGCCGCAGCATATGGCTATCAGTCCGTAAAAGCTTATGCAGGCGGCGGCTCCCAAGGGTATCTTTACCAAAAGCGACGCGATACCGCCGGGATCGGGGTGACCCATAAGCGCGGAAACAAGAATTATTATTCCCAAAAAGAACAAAGCCGGAATCACCGAAAGCAGAAACGCCGACGCGGTTTTAGAGAAAAACAATGTGTATGACTTTACGGGCAGCGGAGCAAACATGTCCGCCTTGCGCTTGTTGTGCAGATAGCCGAACGACCGCAGGGTAAAGATTATCGTGAACACGGTCGAAAGAATGAACACCAGTACCGACGATGAGGACTGAAATATAACAGCGGCTGCCTCGCGCGCGTCGTAGGTGTCGGGCGAAAGCGCCAGCGACGACAGGCTTGCGATAAAGAACACCGCAATAACGGCATACACCACAAGCGGAGTTATGCTGCGGCGAAGCTCCCATCTAAACACCGCGAGCGACTGCTTAAAAATCTCATTGACCGAGGTTTTGCGGGTCATATCCGATACCTCCCAATTCGCTTACAAAAACTTCCTCCAGCGTAAGCGGCAGAGCCGACACAAACGCGGGGTTTAACGCCTGCAGCCTCGGCATAAAGTCTTCCTCGCCGCCCTTTATGGTCAGGTTGAAAACGTTGCCGTTCTGCCACAGGTTAACTATGTTTATTCCCTCAAAAATATTGCCCTCGGGAATTTGGCCAAAGCCTATCTGCACCTTTCTGAACTCGCTCTTAAGCTCAAACACATCGTGCTCCACTACAAGCCTGCCCTGATGCATAAGGCAGATCCTCTCGCACAGATCCTCAAGCTCGCGCAGATTGTGCGAGGCTATTATCACCGTCATGCCCAAATCGGACACGCGCTCTATCAGTATTCTTTTCAGCGTAAGGCGTATCACCGGGTCAAGCCCGTCAAATATCTCGTCGAGAAAAAGATACCTTGGCTGAGTTGACAGCGCTAAAATAAGCGCCGCCTGCCTTTGCATACCCTTCGACATATTTATTATCTTCTGCTTTGGGTCGATGGGGAACACGCCGCAGTAGTGGGCGAACGCCTCGTCGCTCCAGTTGGGATACACGTCGCGGTACAGCGCGGCGGTGTTTTGCAGCGTGCCCGAGTTGTAAAAGAACGGAAAGTCAGGCACAAAAAAGCATTGTCCCTTTACGGCGGGGTTGTCAAAGATGCTTTCGCCGTCAATGGTCAGCTCGCCGCTGTCGGCGCGATAAACTCCCGCCAGCATCCTCAGCAGCGTGGATTTGCCGCCGCCGTTGCTTCCAACCAAGCCCAGCACCGTGCCGTCGGCAACGGAAAGCGTCATTCCGTCAACCGCGGTGGTGGCGTCAAAGGCTTTTGTAGCGTTTGTAATTTGTATCACCGTGTTAACCTCCTTTGCAAATGTCATCAACAATGGTCTTAAGCTCCGTGCCGGTCAGCCCGCTGTTGCGGGCGGAAAGACACGCCTCTCTGAACGTCTGCGCAGCCTCGCGCTTGAGCGTCGCGTTTGCGGTTAGCTCCGGGTGGATAAAGCTGCCCTTGCCCACCACCGAGCAAATAAATCCGCGCGCCTCCAAATCGCGGTACGCCTTTGCCACCGTGTTAGGGTTAACGCCTGCCTCAGAGGCAAGCGTGCGCACGGGCGGAAGCCTGTCGCCGGGCTTAAGCACTCCGGCAGCGGTCAGCCTTATCACATTGTTGATCAGCTGTTCATAAATAGGCACCCTTGAAACGGGATCGACCTGAAACATAACATCACCTCTCATTGAAGTCATATTTGTATTAATTCATTTAATACATTAATAATACACCCGTTTTTTGCGTTTGTCAATACTTTTAAGATAGTTAGTTGAAAGTTGAAAGTTGAAAGTTGAGAGTTTCGGTCGGGCAGATAGCTTTGCTTGGGCGAAAGGTTTTGTTCCCGACTGTATCACTATTGCGCGAATCTGTTATGCGCATTACATATACGCCTATGCCAAAAGCCTCCCCTGCGATAAGGGGAGGTGTCAGCGATAGCTGACGGAGGGGTCGAA